>NZ_JARGEE010000227.1:0-14747 GCF_033794485.1 Streptomyces sp. MB09-02B | reverse complement strand
CCCGACAACCGCTCCACCCCCCGAGCGATCTCCACCGACGCGGCCCCCCGCAGATCCACATCCACCAGACTCACCCCACTCAGATCCGCCCCCTTCAAGGCACACCCCTCGAACGCGACCCGCTCCAGCCGCGCACCTCCGAAATCCGGCTCCACCAGCACACAGTCCTCGAACACGACATCCTTGAGCCGCGCCTCACGCAGATTCAGGAAGTCGATCTTCCCCCCACGCACGAGCACCCGCTCCAGCACGGCCCCGTGCAGCTGCACCCCACCGAGCCGAGCCTCCACCAGCTCGACATCGCGCAACGTCGCCTCGGACAGATCCGTCCCGACCCCCCGTATCCCCGTGAGGACGCAGTCGAGCACCCGGGCCCGCCGCAGCCGCGTCTCGTCCAGCGCGCACCCCGTCAGCGCGCAGTCCATGAACCGGGCGCCCCCACCGTCCTGCCCGACGAAGTCCTCCTCCCGGAACTCCAGCCCGTCATAGTCCCCGTCGGGCTCCAGCCCTCCGCCCGCGTACGCCTCCAGCACAGGCAACCGCACCTCCGGCCGCCGCGCCGCCTTCACCACCGACCTCGCCCTCACCATCCCCCCATCGTGCACCCCACCACTGACAATCCCCCTGACCTGCGCTCCCACAGCCCATGTCACATCCCGGGCCCCCGATCCGTCGTACCCACGGACAGCCGCACAGCCGCACAGCCGTCCGACAGACACCGGCCTACGGACACCGCCCCGAGGGAGCCCAGCCATGCACGCCACCCGACCCCCCGCCCCTCTCACCCCTCTCACCTCCCTCACCGTCATCGGCGGCGGCTTCGCCGGCCTCACCGCGGCCATCACCGCAGCCGAGGCGGGCGCGAGGGTCACCCTCCACGAGGCGCACCACACCCTCGGCGGCCGGGCACGGACCGCGGAGGGGCCGTACCGGACGAACGAGGGACCGCACGCGCTGTACAACGGCGGCCCGCACTGGACCTGGCTGGCGCAACGGGACCTGATCGGCCCCCTCGCGCCCCTCCCGCCCCTGGAAACCGCCCGGTTGCGCCTGCACCACAGGGGCGCGCTGCGCCGGACCCCGCCGTTCGCGATGCTCAAGCTCCTCCGCCCGCGCCGCACGGGCCGCCCCGCGCCGATCGACGTCGACTTCCTCACCTGGGCGACCGAACAGGCCGGTGAGGAGGCCGCCCGCGCCGCGGCCAACTACGCGGCGGTGGCGCTGTTCCACCACAACCCGGGCTCCCTGTCCGCCGCGTTCGTCCAGGAACGGCTGCGCCGGGCCACGAAGTTGCCGCCGGAGGCGCACTACCCGCGCGGCGGCTGGGCGAGCGTCATCGACCGCATGGCGGCCCGCGCCTGGAACCTCGGCGTCCGTGTGGAGACCCTCAGCCGCGTCGACAGCCTCGACGCCCTCACCAGCACCAAAGGACACGGCAGTCACACCCGCACCGGCACCGGCACCGGCACCGGCACCGGCCCGATCATCGTCGCCACCTCCCTGGACGTCGCCCGCCGCCTGCTCAAGGACGACTCGCTGACCTGGCCGAGCGGCCGTACCGCCCTCCTCGACCTCGCCGTACGCACCCGCCGCGGCGACGCCTTCGCGGTCTCCGACCTGGACGCGCCCGGCTGGATCGAGCGGTTCACGGCCCAGGACCGCACCCTGACCCCGGCCGGCGAGCAGTTGCTCCAGGGACAGTTCCCCATCGGTCCGCACCAGTCGCGGGCGGACGGCATCGCCCGCGCCGAACACCTGCTCGACCTGGGCTTCCCCGGCTGGCGGGACCGCGTCACCTGGCGGCGCGAGGCGACCGCCAACGGCCGTACGGGCGCCGTCGATCCGGTCGGCACCACCTGGCGCGACCGCCCGGCCGTGGACCGGGGCGACGGCGTGTACCTGGCGGGCGACCAGGTCGCGGCGCCCGGCGTGCTCTCGGAGGTGTCGTTCAACAGCGCCCTCGCGGCCGTCTCGCTGGCGCTCGGCAGGAAGTCGAGGAACACCCTTGACCTCAAGCATGCTTGAGGTCGGAGGCTGAGGTCCGCCAAGCGAAACCAGGCGCACACGCCACGCGAGAACGTATCGCTCAAGGGGGCCCTCCATGCACGCCATCCGTCTGCACGCCTTCGGTCCGGCCGAGAACCTGACGTACGAGAAGGTCGCGGACCCCGAGCCCGGCCCGGGCCAGGTGCGTATCGCCGTCGCGGCGGCCGGCGTACACCTGCTCGACGCCGCCCTCCGCGAGGGCCTGCCCGGACCGGGACCGACACCCGAACTGCCCACGATCCCCGGCCGCGAGGTCGCCGGGGTCGTCGAGGCGCTCGGGGAGGGCGTCCCGGAGCCCTGGCTCGGCCGACGCGTCACGGCCCACCTCGGCTTCGTGCCCGGCGGCTACGCCGAACTGGCCGTCACCGAGGTCGAACGGCTGCACGAGATACCGGAGAACCTCGACTTCGCGGAGGCGGTCGCGATGATCGGGACGGGCCGTACGGTGATGGGGATCCTGCTCTTCGCCGACCTCGGCCCGGACGACGTGGTCGTGATCCCGGCCGCGGCCGGCGGCATCGGCACGCTCCTCGTGCAGTACGCCAAGAACGCGGGCGCCACGGTGATCGGCCTCGCCGGCGGCCCCGCGAAGACGGCCCGGGTGGCGGCCAACGGCGCCGACCTCGCCGTCGACTACACCGACCCGGCCTGGCCGGAGCAGGTGGCGGCGTACCGGGGAAAGGCCACGCTCGTCTTCGACGGGGTCGGCGGCACGGCGGCGCGTGAGTCCGTCGGAATGCTCGCCCCCGGCGGCAGGCACCTGGTCTTCGGCTGGTCGGCGGACGGCATCAAGGACGGCGGCCCCTATGTCGTGGAGGGCGTCTCGGAGACGGTCCTCGGCGAGGAGATGCGCCGCCGGGCCGGGGGCCCCGACCCCATCCGCACCCTCGAACTCCGCGCCCTGGCCGAAGCCGCCGCGGGCCGCCTCACCCCGGCCGTCCACCGCTTCCCCCTCGCCGAGGCGGCCGCCGCCCACCGCGCCCTGGAAAACCGCGGCACGACCGGCAAGGTGGTGCTGGAGCCGTGACCGCCCGCACGACCCGCCCCGGCCGGAACACACCCCGAGGCCAGGACCGCGACGCACCCCCGGCCGCCGCCCCCGCGCCGGACACCCCCGACTCCCCGGGCGTTCCCGGCGCCCCCGCCGTTGACGGCGCCCGCGATCGCGTCCGAGCTGCTCATGCCCGGACGCTAAGCGTTCCCGACAGCGCCTGTCTGCTACGGATTCCGTGGCGCGAAGGCGTCCCCGAGCAGGAAATCCAAGGGAACCCGGGCAGCCGCGCGCGTAGTGTCCCCGCATGATCGATGTTCCGGAGGAACTGGCCGAGACCCAGGAAGAGATCAACGGAGCGGCGGGCCGCAGCTTCATCGCGAACCTCCCGCACCTGACCGCCGACTTCCTGGACCGCTGGGGCCTGCGCCTCGACGGCCGCCCCATGCACGGCATGTGCGCCCTGGTCCTGCCGGTGGTCCGCACGGCCGACGACACCCCGGCCGTCCTCAAGCTCCAGATCCTCGACGACGAGAGCGAGGGCGAGCCGATCGCCCTGCGCGTCTGGAACGGCGACGGGGCGGTACGGCTCCTGGACCACGACCCCGACACCGGCACCATGCTGCTCGAACGCCTCGACCCGGCCCGCATGCTCTCCCACGAGCCCGACACCCACCGGGCCGTCCTGGTCATCGCCGACCTGCTGGCCCACCTCACGTCCACCCCGGCCCCACCGACCGTGCGCCGCCTGTCCGACATCGCGGCAGCCATGCTGGAGCGCACCCCCGCGGTCCTGGCCCGTATCCCGGACCCGCCCGACCGCCGCCTGCTGGCGGACTGCGCGGCGGCGCTCCGCGAGGTCGTCACCGACCCCGGCGACCGCCTCCTGCACTGGGACCTGCACTTCGACAACGTCCTGGGCGCCGACCGCTCCCCCTGGCTCGCCATCGACCCCAAGCCCCTGGCCGGCGACCCCGGCTTCGACCTCTGGCCCGCCCTCAACAACCGCTTCGACCCGTCCGACGTCCTCTGGCGCTTCGACGCGATGACCGAGGCCCTCTCCCTGGACCGCCCCCGGGCCCGCGCCTGGACCCTGGCCCGCCTCCTCCAGAACGCCCTCTGGGAGGTCGAGGAGAACCGCGCCCTGGACCCCGAGGACCTGGAACTGGGCCGCCGCCTGCGCTGACCCGCCGTCGCCGCGTACGGCGGGGGACTCAGCGCCAGTCGTCGATCACGTAGGCGTCCGGGCGGCTGTAGCCGGGTTCGTTGGGCCTGTGCATGGTCACGCCCTGCAGCCAGGTACGGAAACCGCGGTCGACCATGCGCCGGTAGGCGTCCTCGCGGGCCAGGTTCATCCCGGCGTCCAGTTGCCCCAGGCCCTTCTCGACGGCCAGCTGCTCGCACGCGTTCAGCAGCCGCTCGAACCGGTCCGCGGCGTCCGGGCCGGGGCGTACGGCGCCGAACTTGACGAAGCACACGTCCTCACCGGCCTCCGACCCGGCTCCGCAGTGGCAGACGGCCAGACCGTCGAGGCCGGAGCCGACGCCCTCGAGGAGGATGGTGTCCCCGAGCCCCTGCGCCTGTGTGGCCGTGATCTCGCGCTCCAGGTCCAGGCCCTCGTACACGGCTCCCGTCAGTGCGCGACCGAGGCTCAGGGCGTCGGGCCGCTCGGCGGCGGTCAGGTCGCCGTAGAGCACTCGGCCGGGCACCGCGGCACTGACAGCGACCTGCTTCTTCATGATGGCGGTGAGGAAGCGGGGCCAGAATCCGTACCGGCGGTAGAGCTCGAGGTGCTTGGGACTGTGCGCGAAGGTGAACAGGCCGAGGTGCCGGTTCTCCCAGGTGTCGAAGCGGGCCATGACCGGTTCCATGAGGCGCCTGCCGATGCCCTGGTCCCACAGCTCCGGACGTACGGTCAGCGGGCCGAAGAACCCGACGCTGCCCCAGTCGGCGGCGAAGTTCGATCCGACGACCTCGCCCTCGACGGTCGCCGCGAAGGCCGCGTGCGGATCCGCCGCCCAACGGGTACGGACATAGTCGGCGGTCCCGAAGAACGTCTCCGGATCGGGCGCCCCGAGGAAGGTCCCGAAGGCGACCCTGAAGATCTCGTCGGCCCGGTCCAGGTCCGACTCGACCAGCGGGCGGACCGACACCGAGGCGGCGACACTCATACGCTTCGCTGAGGGCATGATCGCTCTCCTTCCGCCCCCACTGCCTCACTTCCATCGCACCACGCCCACCCGCCCCGGGCGAAGCGACAGCTCGGACAGCACGGAGCCCCGGCTCTCCGCCGCCGCCACACAGAACACAGAACCCCAGGCCGGACACCATCCGACCTGGGGCAGCAGAAGAGCCCCCTGTCGGAATCGAACCGACGACCTCGAGATTACAAGTCACGCGCTCTGGCCAACTGAGCTAAGGGGGCATCGCACAGACAACGTCACGCGCGAAAGCGGCTCCACTCTACACAGAGGCCGTTTCCCGAAGCCATGCTGTTTCGCCCGCACCTTGATCGCCCACAACCATGCGTAACTGCCCGTTCACTCGTTCGTTGATCGACCTGACGTGCTGTTCTGAAGATCGGATCGTCGGGGAGAGATGGGCGACATGAGGCAGCCTGCTGAGATGGCGAAGCTGAAGGCGGTGAATGGCGCGGAAGCCGAACGCGTCAAGCGCGACGCCCTCGGTATCGCCGGCCGCCGCAAGCACCACACCCGCAAGGCGACACCGCTCAAGAGCCACACCAAAGAGGCCGACACACACCACCGCGTCTACCGGTTCCGCTTCTACCCGACCATCGGGCAAGCCGAGCAGTTGGGAAGGACCTTCGGCGCCTGCCGCTGGGTCTACAACGAAGGCCTGGCCTTGCGGTCAGAGGCCTGGGAGCGGCATCGGGTGAAGGTCGGGTTCGCAGAATCCGCCGCCACGTCGACCAGGCCTTCACCCGGTTCCTCAACGGCCAGACCAGGTGTCCCGAGCGGAAGAAGAAGGGGAGGTCGCGGGAGTCCGCCATCTACGTGCGCACGGGCTTCAAGTGGGTCGAGGACCCGGCTCTGCCCGGAACTGGTCTGATCACGCTTGCCAAACAGTCCGAGCCATTGCGCATCCGCTGGTCACGGGCACTGCCTGCCGGCGTGGTCCCCGTCCGCTTGTCGGTCACGCGTGACAAAGCCGGACGGTACTTCGTGGCAGCGCTCGTCGAGGAGCGCATCGCACCGCTGGCCGCCGCCTTCCTGCCGGACACCCAGGAGCCGAAGGCCGTGGGGCTGGATCTGGGGCTGGCGTCACTCGTCACCCTCGACGACGGAGCGAAACTCAATCACCCTCGGCTGTTGAAACGGTACGCGGAGAAGCTGGCACGGCTCCAGCGCGAACTGCACAACAAGGTCAGGGGATCGAACAACCGGAACAAGGTCCGGCAGAGGATCGCCCGCCTTTACACACTCATCTCTGACGTGCGCAAAGACATGCTGGACCAGTTCACGACCCGCCTCGTGCGCGAGAACCAAGTGCTCGTCGTGGAGGACCTGTCCATCGTGACCCTACTGCGCCCGTCTCACGGCAAGGGCCGACGGCGAAAAGCGAGGCTGAACGAGGCCATCCTCGACGCCGGGTGGGGTGAGCTGCTGCGGCAACTGCACTATAAGTGTGCGTGGTACGGCCGCACCCTGGTGATCGTCGATCGATTCTTCCCTTCGACTCGGCTGTGCTCGGCATGCCGTTCGAAGGGGCCGAAGATGGACCTTTCGGTACGGCAGTGGACCTGCTCCCCGTGCGGGGCGGTCCATGACCGAGACGTGAATGCCGCCGCGAATCTACGCGGTGAAGGGATGCGCCTGTACAGGCGAGTGATCGCCGGTTTGCCACCGAATACACCGGCACCGACTGTGATCAGGGCTTCGGAACTGAAGGGGCCTCTACCGACCGCGTGCTAGCGGCCGGCTGTGTTACGGACCGACGGGCCGTCGGCCGGGATGCCTGTGGAGCGTGCGTAGGACCGCTCGGGCTCGCCTCATCAGGGGTGATGCACGCGTGGCAGTGCGCGAAGAAGCAGGAAGCGTCGAAGCAAGGTCAAAAGTGCGGTGCTCTGCCTCCGCCGACGAGAATCACCACGACGACCTCTCCCCCGTCGAAAATTTCCGCGAAGTTCACAGGGGTCCAGGTACTGACAGACCCGGTGAACGGAAGGTACCGTCCTGACCCAATCCACTCCCGTGGACTACACCACCATGGCCCGGCCGTGGTGGATCACCACCTTTACAACGGATCGTCCGGCACGTTCCTGCCGGTGAAGGGGGCCTACGACCCATGGCCACAGTTTCGTTCGACAAGGCGACCCGCATCTACCCGGGTTCCACCAAGCCCGCCGTGGACGCGCTCGAGATCGAGATCGAGGACGGCGAGTTCCTCGTCCTGGTCGGCCCGTCCGGTTGCGGCAAGTCCACCTCGCTCCGCATGCTCGCGGGGCTCGAGGACGTCAACGGCGGCGCCATCCGCATCGGTGACCGCGACGTCACGCACCTGCCGCCGAAGGACCGGGACATCGCCATGGTGTTCCAGAACTACGCGCTCTACCCGCACATGACCGTCGCCGACAACATGGGCTTCGCCCTGAAGATCGCCGGCGTCAACAAGGCGGAGATCCGGCAGAAGGTCGAGGAGGCCGCGAAGATCCTCGACCTCACCGAGTACCTGGACCGCAAGCCGAAGGCCCTCTCCGGTGGTCAGCGCCAGCGTGTCGCCATGGGTCGCGCCATCGTGCGTGAGCCCCAGGTCTTCCTCATGGACGAGCCGCTGTCGAACCTCGACGCCAAGCTCCGTGTCTCGACCCGTACGCAGATCGCGTCGCTCCAGCGCCGCCTCGGCATCACCACCGTCTACGTCACCCACGACCAGGTCGAGGCCATGACGATGGGCGACCGCGTGGCGGTCCTCAAGGACGGTCTGCTCCAGCAGGTCGACACCCCGCGCAACATGTACGACCGCCCGGCCAACCTCTTCGTCGCCGGCTTCATCGGCTCCCCGGCCATGAACCTGGTCGAGGTCCCGATCACCGACGGCGGTGTGAAGTTCGGCAACAGCGTCGTCCCGGTCAACCGTGACGCCCTGAAGGCCGCCTCCGACAAGGGTGACACCACCGTCACCGTCGGTGTCCGCCCCGAGCACTTCGACATCGTGGAGCACGGCGGCGCCGCCGCCACCGCCCTGTCCAAGGACACCGCCGACGCCCCGGCCGGCCTCGCCGTCTCCGTCAACGTCGTCGAGGAGCTCGGCGCCGACGGTTACGTCTACGGCACCGCCGAGGTCGGCGGCGAGACCAAGGACCTCGTGGTCCGCGTCAACGGCCGCCAGGTCCCGGAGAAGGGCGCGACGCTGCACGTCGTCCCGCGTCCGGGCGAGAACCACGTGTTCTCGACCTCGACGGGCGAACGCCTCTCCGACTGACTCCCCGACACGGTGGGCGCGACCGTTCGCGAAACCACCGGCCCGGGATAAATCACCCAGGTTGACGAAGAAGGCCCCGCAAACCTCTGCGGGGCCTTTTTCCTTGCCACCAACTACCCCGGCAAACAGGCTCATTTCGACCAGTGTGCGTCAACCCGCCACCCGGAGAACGGCGCTCAGACGTCCCCCATACCGGTGACCCAATGTCGCCATATCACTACCCCGCGCTACCCTCACTCGCGTGAAGCACACCCACACCTACACCCAACGGACGCGGCGCGGCCCCGGCCCCGCCCGCCGGATCGGCCGTTCCCTGGCCCTGGTCCTGCCCGTCGTCCTGGTCCTCTCCGGCACCCTCGCGGTCACCAAGGTCCAATGGACCACCACGGACCCCGACCAATCGGTCCTCGCCGCCTCGGACGTGGCCGAGCTGGACTCCACCGAGCGCACGAAGCCCCGTGCCCCGCACGAGGTGCTCCAGGACAGGCTCCTGCTGGAGCTCCAGGAGGAGGACCCCGGAGTCGCCCTCACCCACCTCCAGGAAGCGGTGAACGAGCGCCCGTCGCTCGCGAAGCACTGCACCTCCATCGCGCGCGCCCTCGGCCGCGCCGCCGTCCGTGCCTACGGCCCCACCCGGGCCCAGGGCTTCGCCCGCCCCGTCTGCGACACCTCGTACGCGACCGGAGTGGCCGCCCAGTTCGCCTGACCACCCCGGCGATCCACCGGGGCACCCCACCCCGGTGACCCCCCTCCGCGCCGATCACAGGGCCGTGCTCCCGCGAACGGGGCGCCACGTACAGTTCGGGTCATGACCGATCCGAACGCCGCGTCGCGCCCCGTTCAAGCCGTGGTCCTCGCCGGTGGCCAGGGCTCCCGGCTGCGTCCGTACACCGACGACCGGCCCAAGCCCATGGTCGAGATCCCCGGTACGGGCACGCCGATCATCGGCCATCAGCTCGCCTGGCTCGCCGAGGAGGGCGTGACCGACGTGGTCGTCTCCTGCGGCCATCTCGCCGACGTCCTGCAGAAGTGGCTGGACTCCGCCGACCTTCCGGTCCGCGTCACCACGGTCGTCGAGACGGAGCCCCTGGGCCGAGGCGGAGGCCTCAAGTACGCCGCCGCCCACCTCCCGCACCCCGACCAGCCCTGGTACGCCACCAACGGCGACATCTGGACCCGCTTCTCGCTCCGCGACATGGCGGACTTCCACACCGAGCGCGACGCCCTCGCCACGCTCGCCCTGGCCCGCCCCCGCATCCCCTGGGGCGCCGTGAAGACGGACGGCTTCGGCCACGTCACGGACTTCATCGAGGCCCCGCCCACCACCTACGAGATCAACGCCGGCGTCTACGTGTTCTCCCCGGAGTTCACCGATCTCCTCCCGGCCCGGGGCGACCACGAACGCACCACGTTCCCCCGCCTCGCCCGAGAACGCCGCCTCGCGGGCTTCCCCCTCCCTCAGGGGGCCTACTGGCGCGCCATCGACACGGCGAAGGACCTGACAGAGGCAGCGAAGGAACTGGCCGCCCTGAGCCGCTAGGGCACGTTTCAGGGCTTGAGCCCAGCACCAGCGCGCCCAAAGGGGCGCGGGGAACTGCGCGACCAGCCACGAACAACCCGCAGCCGCCCCGAAACCGCTCCTCCCGAGCTCCCAGGCGCCTCCTGACACGCCGATGGGCCCCGCGCAAAAGCTCACGCGGGGCCCATCACCACATCCGTACGACCTACCCGAGCAACCCTCCGACCAGCCCAGGCTGCCCACCCGAGGAGCTCCCCCCGGTGGACCCCCCGGAGGACGTCGCCCCACCGGTCGCCCCACTGGAGGCACCCCCGCTGGAGCTCGGCCCCGCGGTGGTGCTCGGCGCCTGCTCCACCGGCACCGACTGCTGGGGCGGCGCCTGCCCGGCCGTCCCCTGCGTCTGGCTCGGCTGCCCCCCGGTGACCGCCCCGGTGGACCGCGTGGCCCCCGGCGTGGTCGCAGCCCCCGAAGGCGAAGCCGACGTCGCGCCCGCGGTCGGCGTGTCGGACGCGGACGGGCTGTTCTCGCGCCGCGCGCTCGGCTCACCCGGCAGCGGCGACCCCGGCAGTTCGTTGCGCGGCGCCTCCCCGGGACCGGGAACGACGATCCGGTCGGCGTCCCGCACGGCACCGCCGAGCAGCGACCCGACGAGCAGCGTCAGCCCGACGACGATCGCGGTCACGAGCACGCCCCGGCGCAGTACGTACCGCCGCAGCTCCCAGATGTCGGCGCGCGGCCCGAGCGTGCGCCAGGCGCCACCCGCGAGCCGCCCGTCGACCGAGTACACCGGCGCGCCCGCGATGATCAGCGGGGACCAGGCGGCGAGGTAGATGATGTCGGGCGTCTCGTAGACGGGGACGGTCTTCCAGCTGACGGTGACGAGCAGCGCGGCCGACAGCAGCGCCCCGACACCGGCGGCGACCCGCTGCCACAGTCCGAGGACGGTCAGCACACCGACGATGACCTGGGCGAAGGCGATGACGAGCCCCGAGCCCACCGGGTGTTCGAGGGCGAACTGCCGCAATGGCTCGGCGACTTCCCACGGGTGCAGCGTGTTCAGCCACTTCACCATGGAGCCGCGCTTGCCGCCGTCGAAGTAGTGCGGGTCGCAGAGCTTGCCCATGCCGGCGTAGATGGAGATGAAGCCGAGGAAGACCCGCAGCGGAAGCAGCACCACGCCGAGGTTCATGCGGCGGCCGGGGTAATAGGCGTGCCGGACGGGCTCGTTGCCGGTCCGGCGCCCGCTCCGCCCTTCCTCGCCGTCGGCCCGGTCGTCGTACGGGTCCGTGAAGTCGTCGTCCCCGTAGGCGCCTTGGCCGGGGCCATGACCCGCCGGGTCGTAGCGGGCTTCGTCGTAGGCGCTGTCGACCGTGCGCATGGCGGGGAGCAGCCGGGTGCCGTCGCCGACGGAGTGCTCGCCGTGCGTGCGCTGGCTGCCGACGACGGGCGTCTCCACCGTCTCGACGGTCAAGTCGGCGCCGTACCGCCCGCTTTCGGAGCCGTAGCGCCTGCCGTCGGTGTCGTATCCGCTGCCGCCCGTGCCGTCGACACGGGGGATGACCTGGGTCGAGCCCGTGTCGCCCAGCGGGTCGGGGAGGCCGACGCCCGCGCCGCGCACCGCCTGGAGGAGCCGGTGGGCCCCGGTGTCGTCGGGCGCGGACTTCCCGCTCCAGACGACCGGCGCGCGCCGACGCCCGGCGACGGGCGCGCCGGAGCGCCCCGCCGTGCCCACGACGGGGATGCGCGTGGTGTCCTCGGTGTGGCTCAGGTGCCGTGCGATGCGCGGGGACGCCCGCGTGGAGGCGCCCAACTGCACGCGGAAGCTCGCGTGGTTGACGATGACCTGCGCCGGATCGCTCGGCACCTTCACCATGCTCAGCGCGGGAGCGTCGTCGAAACCCGAGTCGAATTTCGACGAACGGTCCCCCGTGGGTGTGCGGGGTGTTCTGGTGTCCACACTCATCTAACCGAGTGACGTGTCGTTAGGACACTGCTTTGACCGCCCCGATCTGTCCGGACCCCGTCAAGGTGATCCAGAACGCCCGGAACCCCCGGTCAGGCCCAGCTCTCAGGCCCTGCGCCGCGCCGCCTCGTACAGCACAACTCCCGCCGCCACACCGGCGTTCAGCGACTCGGCCCCACCCGGCATCGGGATCCGCACCCGGAAGTCGCACGTCTCGCCGACGAGGCGGGACAGGCCCTTGCCCTCGCTGCCGACCACGATCACGACGGGACCCTCCAGGGCCTCCAACTCGCCCACCTCGGCCTCGCCGTCGGCGGCGAGGCCGACCACGACGACACCGGCCTTCTTGTAGGCCTCCAGCGCGCGCGTGAGGTTGGTGGCGCGCGCGACGGGCGTACGGGCGGCCGTACCGGCGGACGTCTTCCACGCGCCGGCGGTCATGCCGGCCGCGCGCCGCTCGGGCACGACGACGCCGTGCCCGCCGAACGCGGAGACGGACCGGACGACGGCGCCGAGGTTGCGCGGGTCGGTCACCCCGTCGAGGGCGACGATCAGCGGGTCCTCGCCCTCGTCGTACGCGGCGGCCACGAGGTCCTCGGGGTGCGCGTACTCGTACGGCGGGACCTGGAGGACGAGCCCCTGGTGGTTGAGGCCGTTGGTCATGCGGTCCAGCTCGGGGCGGGGCGCCTCCATGAGGTTGATGCCACCGCGCTCGGCCGCGAGCTGCAGCGCCTCGCGCACCCGCTCGTCGTTGTCGATGAACTGCTGGACGTAGAGCGTCGAGGCGGGCACGCCCTCGCGCAGCGCCTCGACGACCGGGTTGCGTCCGACGACCATCTCGGACGTGCCCTTGCCGCCCCGGCCACGCGCCACGGGACGGCGTGCGGCCTGCTTCGCCTTGGCGTTGGCGATGCGGTTCGCCTTGTGCTTCTTGCGCATCTCGGCGGGCGGGGTCGGGCCTTTGCCCTCGAGACCCTTGCGCCGCTGGCCGCCACTGCCGACCTGCGCGCCCTTCTTGCCGGACATGCGGCGGTTGTTAGCGGCCATGACCTACCCGTCTCCTGAGAAGCGTGTGTGCGTACGCGTCGGGCGTACGTCGTCGTGTGTACGTAATGCAGTGTGCCGCCCGGAGGCCCGGGCGGCACAATCGATCAAGCGACCGGATGTCCGGCTCAGCGCGGGCCGAGCGTCCAGCGGGGGCCGTCCGGACTGTCCTCGATGACCAGACCGGACTGGTTGAGCTGGTCGCGGATGGCGTCGGCGGTGGCCCAGTCCTTGCGGGCGCGCGCCGCCTCCCGCTGCTGCAGGACCAGCCCGACGAGGCTGTCGACCACGCCGTGCAGGTCCTCGCCGCGCTCACCGCCGTCACCGGCCCAGTGCGCGTCCAGCGGGTCGAGGCCCAGCACACCGAGCATGGCCCGCACCTCGGCGAGCCGTGCCACCGCCTCTTCCTTGTCGTCGGCGGCCAGCGCGCTGTTGCCCTGGCGGACCGTGGTGTGCACGACGGCGAGCGCCTGCGGCACCCCGAGGTCGTCGTCCATCGCCTCGGCGAACGCCGGCGGCACCTCGGCGGCGGGTTCGACGATCCCGCCGGCCTTCTCGACGACCCGCTGCACGAACCCCTCGATCCGGGCGAACGCCGACTCGGCCTCGCGCAGGGCGCCCTCGCTGTACTCGATCATCGAGCGGTAGTGCGGGGTGCCCAGGTAGTACCGGAGGACGATGGGCCGCCAGTGCTTGACCATCTCGGAGACGAGGACGCTGTTGCCCAGCGACTTCGACATCTTCTCGCCGCTCATGGTGACCCAGGCGTTGTGCACCCAGTACTTCGCGAAGTCGTCGCCGAAGGCCTTGGCCTGCGCGATCTCGTTCTCGTGGTGCGGGAAGATCAGGTCGAGTCCGCCGCCGTGGATGTCGAAGGCGCTGCCCAGGTACTTGTGCGCCATGGCGGAGCACTCCAGGTGCCAGCCCGGCCGCCCCCGGCCCCAGGGCGTCTCCCAGGTCGGCTCCCCCGGCTTCGCCGACTTCCACATGGCGAAGTCCCGCGGGTCGCGCTTGCCGGTCTCGCCCTCGCCGGAGGGCTGGAGCAGGTTGTCCAGCTCCTGGTTGGAGAGCTGCAGATACCCCGGGAAGGACCGCACGTCGAAGTAGACGTTGCCGTCGGCCTCGTAGGCGTGTCCGCGCTCGATCAGCCCGCGCATCATCTCGACCATCTCGGTCACGTGCCCGGTGGCACGCGGCTCGTAGGTCGGCGGCAGGCAACCGAGCACGTTGTACCCGTGGTTGAAGGCGCGCTCGTTCTCGTACCCGATCGACCACCACGGGCGGCCCTGGTCGGCCGACTTCGCGATGATCTTGTCGTCGATGTCCGTGACGTTCCGGACGAACGTCACGTCGTACCCGCGGTACTCGAACCACCGGCGCATGATGTCGAAGTTGAGCCCCGACCGGATGTGCCCGATGTGCGGGGCCGCCTGCACCGTGGCGCCACACAGGTAGATCGAGACACAACCCGGCGTGAGCGGGGCGAAGTCACGGATCTGCCGGGCGCTGGTGTCGTACAGGCGAATAGTCACGCCTCAAGAGTAGTAGGCCTCGACCGGTGCCCCGCCCGGATGACCCCAAGGGGCACGGATTCGTGACGTTGGGCAGCACCCGCGCCCCGTAAGGGGCGCGGGGAACTGCGCGACCAGCCCCACCGGACGGACGGCTGGAGGTCGAAGGGGCGCAGCCCCTTGGTGGGGGCACCTCCCGCTCGAGCGAAGCCGAGAGTGGGGGAGGGA
>NZ_JARGEE010000226.1:0-14834 GCF_033794485.1 Streptomyces sp. MB09-02B | reverse complement strand
GGTGACGTCGGGGTCTTCGGGCGGGGTGGACCTGCCGGTGGACGGGGAGCTGCTGGCGGTGTCGTCCTGGGGCGGGTCCAGCAGGCCGCCGGTGGTGCCGCCGACGAGGCCTTCGCCGCCGCTGTCCGAGTTCGACGTGGACGGCTTGGGCTTGCCGCCGGTGTCCTCGCTGCCGCCGACGGAGCCGCCGGTGGAGCTCGGGGCCGGGCGGCCGCCGGGGGCCGTGGTTCCGGGGGAACCGGAGCCGGTGGAACGCTGCTTGCCGTCGCCGCCAGGGGCGGGGGGCTGCGGCAGGAGGGACGAGTGCGGGGCGACCTCGTCGTCTATGGCGTCGAAGACCGACGAGACCTGCTGACTCACGTCCCCGAGCTGCACGGGCAGCCGGTCGCGGAGCGCGCCCCAGGCCTCGCGGTGGGACCGGGAGAAGGCCGACAGGGCCTGGATCGGGCCCAGGGAGCCCGGATCTCGCTCGAAGGCCTCGTGGAGCAGCCGGTGGCCCTCGGCGGCGTCGTGGCGCATCCCGGTGAGGGCGCGTCGGATCTCGCCGAGCGACTCGTGGTCGAGGTGTCCGCTCCGGCCGCGCTCCATGAGGCGGCGGGCCTCGCTGAGCCGGGTGGACGCCTGGTCCAGATAGAGCCGGCCCCGGTCGTCGTTGTCGTCGGCCAGGGTCAGTTTCACGTCCTCGATGCCGCGCTTGAGGCCGTAGAGCGAGTCACCGGGGAGAGCGTCCGAGCTGGCGGCGGCCACACCGCCGAAGGCGCTCGCGGCCACACCGACGCTGAGCCCGCCCGCGGCGAGCCCCTTCGTCAGGCGCGACCTTGGTCGCAACTTCCCCAGCGGGCTCGCCCGGTGAGCGCCTCGCCCCTTGCCGGATCGCTGCTCGGGCACCGAAGGGTCCGACGCCTCGCGCCCCGGCAGCGTGCCGTCCCGCAGCATGGCTTCCATCGCGGCCACCAACTGGGCGCGATGGACGACCTTGACCTCGGGGTCGAGCACTGGCTTGGGCAGCTCGTCCAGACCGATGGTGAGGGCCACCATGCGGCCCCGCTCGGTCCGTTCGACTGCCGGGGCCGGTGCCGATCCCTCGGGCTGCTCGGCCGCCGTGCCCCGGTCGGACAGCTCCTCCAGGGCCTGGGCGAAGGCGTTCGCCCGCCGGTGCGCCGATACGTTCGCGATCACTGGCGGCACCTCCTCTCGTCATGACGGTCGACTCCCCAGGGGGTCCTGAGGGTTGCACGTCCCCGGCCGAGCTACACGATCGAGTGATCGGTATCGGCCAGGCGCGACCACAGGGAGCCTGTATCCCGCACAACGAGCGGCGCGGCACTTGGGTTACGGACGGCGGATGATCAGGCGGGGAAGCCAACAGACTTCGACGCAGGGTGAGTTGAGCGTCGCGGAGCGTATGTGATCGATGCGCTCGGCGCAGCCGGTGGTTCAGCCGTGGTGGTCCCGGTGGGCGGGCCTCAGCGGGCGTCGTCCGGGAGGAGGCGGGCGAGGGTGCGGACCGCGCGGTACTGGAGGGTCTTGATCGCGCCCTCGTTCTTGCCCATGACCCGGGCGGTCTCGGCGACGGAGAGGCCCTGGAGGAAGCGGAGGGTGACGCACTCCTGCTGCTGAGGATTGAGCCGGCGCACGGCCTCCAGCAGGGCGGCGTTGGAGAGGGACTCCAGGACGGAGTCCTCGGGGGAGCGCTCGACCTCGTTGGCGTCGAGCATCTCGCCGGTGGTGACCTCCAGCCGGAAGCGGCTGGACTTGAAGTGGTCGGCCACCAGGTTGCGGGCGATGGTGACCAGCCAGGCGCCGAAGTCGCGGCCCTGCCAGGTGAACGTGCCGATGCGGCGCAGGGCGCGCAGGAAGGTCTCGCTGGTGAGGTCCTCGGCGGTCGCCTTGCCGCCGACGCGGTAGTAGATGTAGCGGTAGACGGTGTCGCTGTACTGGTCGTACAGGCGGCCGAAGGCGTCGGCCTCGCCGGACTGGGCGCGTTCGACGAGGTCCATCATGCGGGCGCTGTCGCTGTCCGCGGCGGGACGGCGGGTGGTCGTGGCGGTGGATCCCGAACGGCCTCGTCTGCTTACCGTCGCGCTGCCGTCGGCCAGTGCGTAGCACGGGCCGACGGGCGCGGCGGAGGTGGCGAGGGCGGGGACGGCGTACGCGGTGGGGACGAAGCCGCGCAACAGTTGGTTGACCGTCGCGCGCAGCGTAGCCAGGCCCGAGGCGTCAACCCCGACGTGTGGGTACACGGGACTCCCAGAGGCAGAGCTTCCATCACGTGCAGTGCGGAACCTTTCACCCGTCGTAGCGACGGAGGGGTACCGGTTTGCGTTTGAGGAGAATAACGCTTCGTGCAGGCACTGCTACACCCAGTTGCTCAAATCATCGATTACGTCGCTTCTGTTACCGATTGACGGCTGCTCAAGTGCCGTTCCGTGATCGGTTGTTGATCGATTGAGTTCGTGTTCCGTCTGGGTGCGGGGCGTGTTGTGGTCGGGTGCGGACGGCGTGACTGAGGGGGGTCCGGTGGGGGTATGACGGCCCGAATGCCGGGGTGACAGGGGCGGACGGGTCCGGACGCGCGAACGCCGGAGGGGCTGGGAGACCCAGCCCCTCCGGCGTTCGAGAAACGATCAGCCGTTCAGCGGTGACGACCGTTCAGCGGCGACAGCGGTGACGACCGTTCAGCGGCGACGGCGGTGCAGCGCGATCGCGGCGGCCGTGCCGCCGGCCACCGCGCCGACGCCCGCCGCCGCGGGGAGGCCGACCTTGGCGGCCTTACGCGCGGTGCGGTAGTCGCGCAGCCGCCAGTCCATGTCGCGGGCGTGCTTGCGGAGTTTGCTGTCGGGGTTGATGGCGTACGGGTGACCCACGAGCGACAGCATCGGGATGTCGTTGTGGGAGTCGCTGTACGCGGCGCAGCGCGAGAGGTCGAGGCCCTCCGCGGAGGCCAGGGCGCGGACGGCCTCCGCCTTCGCCGGGCCGTGCAGCGGTTCGCCGACCAGCTTGCCGGTGTAGACGCCGTCGACGGACTCGGCGACCGTGCCCAACGCGCCGGTCAGGCCCAGGCGCCGGGCGATGACCTGGGCGATCTCGACGGGGGCGGCCGTGACGAGCCAGACCTTCTGGCCGGCGTCGAGGTGGGCCTGGGCCAGGGCGCGGGTGCCCGGCCAGATCCGCTCGGCCATGTACTCGTCGTAGATCTCCTCGCCGATGATCGTCAGTTCGGCGACGCGGTGGCCCTGGACGATGGAGAGCGCGGAGTTCTGGGCGTCCTGCATGTGCTCGGGGTCCTCGGACCCCGCCAGCCTGAACCACGCCTGCTGCCAGGCGAATCGGGCGAGGTCGCGGGTCTCGAAGAACTTCCGTTTGTACAGGCCCCGGCCGAAGTGGAAGAGCGAGGCGCCCTGCATCACGGTGTTGTCGAGGTCGAAGAACGCGGCGGCCTTGTCGTCACCGAGAACCGGGAACTCCGGTTCCTGGACGGCGTCGGGCGCGGGGGAGATGTCCTCCAACTCCTGGGAGGACTTGCGCGCTGCCTCCGCAGAGGCTTCGCCTGCCAAAACGCTCCGCGCCGTGGCGGAGCGCCTACGGGGAGTGAGCCATCCGAGAGCGGCCATGTCGTGAGCATAGCCAGTCTGTTCGGTACTTCCGGAGCCGAGAGGTTTGCGGGCTGTGAACTCTCCGCGGCCGTTTCGCCGATGAAGCGGTCCCGGCGGTGTGTCCGCGTGCGGAGGGTGGCGGAACCGGTGGGGAAAAGGGCAGGTAGTGCGCTTCGTGGTGAGGAGGAGGTGTGGATATCCGGTGCGGAGCGACAATGGCCGGCATGAGTGCCATGTTCCGGCGGACGCCGAAGAAACCCGGTGAGCGAATGGTCACACTGATCGGCAAACCGGGGTGCCACCTGTGCGACGACGCGGAGGCGGTGATCGGGAAGGTCTGCGGTGAGCTGGGCGTTCCCTGGGAGAAGAAGGACATCACCGAGGACGAGGAGTTGCACCGGCAGTACTGGGAGCAGATCCCCGTGGTGCTCGTGGACGGCGCGCAGCACACCTTCTGGCGTGTGAACGAGGAGCGCCTTCGCAAAGCCCTCTCCTAGAGGTGCCCGAGATGTGACCTGACCGACCAGTCCAAGTGGTCCCAAAAGTCGCTTAGGATCGATGGGCTGGTTGGTCTCGGGGGCGGGATTCGTGAGGAGAGTGTGCGGTTTTGCCCCCGTCGTGCAAGGCGTCAGGTGAGGAACGAAGGTACGCGTGTGCCGGTTCCGCGCGTATGCGTCGGGTGTGCGTGACCCCGGTCACGTTGGCCGGGCAAATCGGACACCATCTTTGTGCACGCGTTCACAAAGACATAGCCTGCTGTCGACGGGGCGGTCTGGGGACGCATGACCGCCCGCAGCCCCGCTCTACCCGCAGGAGCACCGTGGCAACTGGCCGAACTCACCGACCGGCGACCCGTAGCCGAGGGATTCCCGAGGCCACCGTCGCCAGACTCCCGCTGTACCTCCGTGCCCTGACCGCGCTGTCGGAGCGCTCGGTACCCACCGTTTCATCCGAGGAACTGGCGGCCGCCGCGGGGGTCAACTCCGCGAAGCTGCGCAAGGACTTCTCGTACCTCGGCTCGTACGGGACGCGGGGCGTGGGCTACGACGTCGAGTATCTCGTCTACCAGATCTCGCGTGAGCTGGGCCTGACCCAGGACTGGCCGGTCGTGATCGTCGGTATCGGTAACCTCGGCGCCGCGCTCGCCAACTACGGCGGGTTCGCCTCGCGCGGGTTCCGGGTGGCCGCGTTGATAGACGCCGATCCGGCGATGGCGGGCAAGCCGGTCGCGGGGATCCCGGTCCAGCACACGGACGAGCTGGAAAAGATCATCCACGACAACGGCGTCTCCATCGGGGTGATCGCCACCCCCGCCGGTGCCGCCCAGCAGGTGTGCGACCGGCTGGTCGCCGCCGGGGTCACGTCGATCCTGAACTTCGCGCCCACCGTCCTGTCGGTGCCGGACGGCGTCGACGTCCGCAAGGTGGACCTCTCGATCGAGCTGCAGATCCTCGCGTTCCACGAGCAGCGCAAGGCCGGCGAGGAGGCCGCGGCCGCTGCCGTACCGCCGGCTCCCGAGGAGTCCGGGAAAGGGCCCGACGGGGATGTCCCCGCCGTGATGCCGGCATGAGTCTGCTGGTCGTCGGGCTGAGTCACCGCAGCGCTCCGGTGAGCGTGCTGGAGCGGGCCGCGCTGTCCCTGGACGCGCAGATCAAGTTGCTTCAGGACACGGTCGCGGCCGAGCCGGCCACGGAGGCCGCCGTCCTCGCCACCTGCAACCGCATCGAGCTGTACGCCGACGTGGACAAGTTCCACGCGGGTGTCGCCGAGCTGTCCACGCTGCTCGCCCAGCACAGCGGGGTGGGGCTCGACGAGATCACTCCCTATCTGTACGTGCACTACGAGGACCGGGCCGTCCACCATCTGTTCTCCGTGGCCTGCGGACTCGACTCCATGGTCGTCGGCGAGGGGCAGATCCTCGGGCAGATCAAGGACGCGCTGGCCCGCGCGCAGGAGCTGCACACCGCCGGGCGGCTGCTGAACGACCTGTTCCAGCAGAGTCTGCGGGTCGGCAAGCGGGCCCACTCCGAGACCGGGATCGACCGGGCCGGACAGTCGCTGGTGACCTTCGGCCTGGAGCAGTTCACCGCCGGTGCGGACGTCGCGGACTGGGCCCGGGGCAAGCGGGCCGTCGTGATCGGCGCCGGATCGATGTCCTCGCTGGCCGCCGCGACCCTCGCGCGGGCCGGTGTCGGCGAGATCGTGATCGCCAACCGGACCTACGACCGGGCCGAGCGGCTCGCGGACCTGCTCGAAGAGCAGTACGGGCAACTCCTGCGGGAACAGGGCGAAACGAAGATGCTGGCCCGCGCGGTCCCGATGGAGTCGGTGCCGGACGAGCTGACACGTGCGGACGTCGCCATCTCCTGTACGGGCGCCACGGGGCTGGTCCTGACCGCCGAGATGGTCGCCGCGGCCGTCGAGGGCCGGGTGCCCGAGGGCGCGCTCCCCGCGGAGGCCGAGCCGCGCACCGACGTACGGCCGGACCTGCCGTCGACCTCGATCGGAAGCGACGACGACTGCCCGCTCGACCTGCCCGCCGTGCAGGGCGGTGGCTTCTCCGTGCTCGGGGAGGCCGCGGTGGCCGGGATGGACGCGGCCACTCTGGAACAGCACGCGGCCTGGGTCGACAACGCGACCGTGGACCGGCGCGCGAGCCGTCGTACGCCGGAGCGTGAGCCCGCGCGTACGCCCGCCGCCGACGCCGAGCTGATCGCCGCGCTCGTCGCGACCGTCGCCGTCACCGGGCGGATCACCGAGCTGCGCCGGCCCGAGCCCGTCGTCGAGGTGCCCCGGCCCGCGCCCGTACTGGCGCTGCTGGACCTGGCGATGCCCCGGGACATCGACGCCGCCGCGCACCGGCTGGCCGGCGTACGGCTGGTCGACATCGAGTCGCTCGCCGAGGTCTCCGCCGACGCACCGATGGCCTCCGACGTCGACATGGTGCGGAGGATCGTTTCGGACGAGGTGGCCGCCTTCGGCGCCGCTCAACGGGCCGCGCACATCACACCGACCGTCGTCGCGCTGCGCGCCATGGCCGCCGATGTCGTCGCCGGCGAGATCGCCCGCCTGGAGGGCCGGCTGCCGGACCTCGACGACAAGCACCGCGGCGAGATCACCCAGACCGTGCGGCGCGTCGTCGACAAGCTGCTGCACGCCCCGACCGTACGGGTCAAGCAGCTCGCGGCCGAGCCGGGCGGCGCCGGGTACGCGGACGCGCTGCGCACCCTGTTCGACCTGGACCAGGAGACGGTCGCGGCCGTGTCCCGGGCCGAGGACAGCAGCACTTCAGAGAACGACGCCGAGAACCGAGGGCGATCATGAGTGACCAGGCACTGAGGCTGGGGACCAGGCGGAGCAAACTCGCCATGGCCCAGTCCGGGCAGGTGGCGGAGAAGGTCCGCCGGCTGACCGGGCGGCCCGTCGAACTCGTGGAGATCACGACGTACGGCGACGTCTCCCGGGAGCAGCTGGCGCAGATCGGCGGCACGGGCGTGTTCGTCACCGCGCTGCGCGAGGCGCTGCTGCGCGGCGAGGTCGACTTCGCCGTGCACTCCCTCAAGGACCTGCCGACCACGCACCCGGACGACCTGGCGCTGGCCGCCGTGCCGGTGCGCGAGGACCCGCGCGACGTCCTGGTCGCCCGGGACGGGCTCACCTTCGAGCAGCTGCCCGCCGGCGCCCGGGTCGGCACCGGTTCGCCCCGGCGCATGTCCCAGCTGAACGCGTACGCGCGCAGCCACGGGCTCACGATCGAGACGGTTCCGATCCGGGGGAACGTGGACACCCGGATCGGGTACGTACGGAAGGGTGAGCTGGACGCCGTCGTTCTGGCCGCCGCCGGACTGAACCGGATCGGGCGCAGCGACGAGGTGACCGACCTCCTCGCGGTCGACACTGTTTTGCCCGCCCCCGGCCAGGGGGCACTCGCGATCGAATGTGCCGCGGACAACGCGGAACTGATCGCTTCGCTCGCCGGACTCGACGACCCGTACACACGGGCCGCCGTGACTGCCGAGCGGTCCCTGCTCGCCGCCCTGGAGGCCGGTTGCAGCGCACCTGTGGGTGCGTTCGCCGACCTTCTGGCCGACGGGCAGATTGTCAAGGAGATGCGCCTGCGCGGCGTCGTCGGCACGACCGACGGCTCGACGCTGGTGCAGCTGTCCACCACCGGTCCCGTGCCCGAGACGTACGACCAAGCAATGGCGCTCGGCCGTGAACTCGCCGCCGAGATGCTCGCTAAGGGCGCGGCCGGTCTGATGGGGGAGCGAGCACATTGAGCCCCACCACCCTTCCCGCCGGTCCGGACCACGGTCACGTCACCTTCCTCGGTGCCGGACCCGGGGATCCGGGACTGCTGACACTGCGCGCCGTCGAAGCGCTGGCGAACGCGGACGTTCTCATCGCCGAGCACGATGTGCTCGACGTGGTGCGTACGCACGCCCGCGCCGGCGTCGCCCTACTGGACACCGACTCGAGCCCGCCGCCGGCCCTGACCGCGGCGTCCTCAGCCACTGCCTCTGCCTCTTCCGCGGCTACTTCAGCGGATACGTTTTCGGGCACAGGCACGCCTCAACTGACGGTCGTTGACGGCGCGTCAACAACCGTTGGTGCACCCGCTGTGCGGGATGCGGCACATCTTGTCATGGAGGCCGCGCGGGGCGGCAAGCGGGTCGTGCGTGCGGTGTCCGGGGACCCCGGGCTCGACACGTACGCCACCGAGGAGATGCTGGCGTGCGCCGCCGCGGGCGTGCCGTTCGAGGTGGTCCCGGGCGTCGCGGCGGCCGTGGGCGTGCCCGCGTACGCCGGTGTGCCGCTGCGGGACGCGCAGGGCGCGGACGTCCGGTTCGTCGACGCGCGCACGGCGTCCGACCGTTGCTGGTCGGAGGTCGGGGCGTCCGACGGGACGGTCGTGGTCTCGGCGACGCTGGAGACCGTGGCCGCGGCGGCGGGCGAACTGGTCGCCGCCGGCCGGAAGCCGGACACGCCCTTGACCGTGACCGTCGCGGGTACGACCACGCGGCAGCGGACCTGGACCGCGACGCTCGGCACGATCGCGCAGACGCTGAAGCAGGCGAAGGTGCTGCCCTCGCCGGAGGGCGGCCGGCCGGTGATAGCCGTGGTCGGTGAGCGTTCCGCCGCGGCCCAGCGCGACCAGCTGTCGTGGTTCGAGAGCAAGCCCCTGTTCGGGTGGCGGGTCCTCGTGCCGCGCACGAAGGAGCAGGCCGCCTCGCTCTCCGACCAACTGCGCTCGTACGGGGCCGTACCGCACGAGGTGCCGACGATCGCGGTCGAGCCGCCGCGCACGCCGCAGCAGATGGAGCGGGCCGTGAAGGGGCTCGTCACCGGCCGCTACGAGTGGATCGCGTTCACCTCGGTCAACGCCGTCAAGGCGGTGCGGGAGAAGTTCGAGGAGTACGGGCTCGACGCCCGCGCCTTCGCCGGGATCAAGGTCGCGGCGGTCGGCGAGCAGACCGCCAAGGCGCTCATCGCCTTCGGTGTGAAGCCGGACCTGGTGCCGAGCGGTGAGCAGAGCGCGGCCGGGCTGCTGGAGGACTGGCCGCCGTACGACCCGGTCTTCGACCCGATCGACCGGGTGTTCCTGCCGCGCGCCGACATCGCCACGGAGACGCTGGTCGCCGGGCTGATCGAGCTCGGGTGGGAGGTCGACGACGTCACGGCGTACCGGACGGTGCGCGCGTCGCCGCCGCCGGCGGAGACCCGTGAGGCCATCAAGGGCGGTGGTTTCGACGCGGTGCTGTTCACCTCGTCCTCCACCGTGCGGAACCTGGTGGGCATCGCCGGGAAGCCGCACAACGTGACGGTGATCGCCTGTATCGGGCCCGCGACGGCCAAGACGGCCGAGGAACACGGGCTGCGGGTGGACGTGATGGCTCCGGAGCCGTCCGTGCACAAGCTGGCCGAGGCGCTGGCGGACTTCGGTCTGCGGCGGCGGGCTGCCGCGGTCGAGGCGGGGGATCCCGTGACTCGGCCGAGCGAGCGGCGGCCGGGGGCGCGGCGGCGGCGGTCGACGACCTGAGGTGAGGCGTGAGGGAGGGGCGGTGGCTGCTTGCGGCTGCCGCCCCTTTCGTTGCCCGGGCCGGACGGTCGGCCCACCCGGCCCTCTGGGAGTGGGGGAGCGCCGTGGGGCTGTGAGGTGCGTGGTCGGGTGCGGGTTCGGTGCGGGTTCTCGCGCCGTTCCCCGTGCCCCTGAAATGCGGGGGCTGCGCCCCTGAGAGGCAGGGGGCCGTTCCCCTGAGAGGTGGCCTGCGGCTTCCTTCAGGGTGCCCTCCACGCCGACCCCGCGTCGGCAAAGGCACGGGCGGGGCGGGCGTAGCGTAGGTGTATGTCGAAGTACGGATCGTTTCCCGGTACGCGGCCCCGCCGGCTTCGTACGACGCCTGTGATGCGGCGGATGGTCGCCGAGACCCGGTTGCACCCGGCCGACTTCATCCTGCCCGCGTTCGTGCGGGAGGGGGTCGGTGAGCCGGTGCCGATCGCGGCGATGCCGGGGGTCGTGCAGCACACGCGGGACAGTCTGAAGAAGGCCGCCGTGGAGGCCGTGGAGGCCGGGGTATCCGGGATCATGCTCTTCGGTGTGCCGGAGGACGCGAAGAAGGACGCGCTCGGGACTCCCGGGACCGATCCCGACGGGATCCTGCAGGTCGCGCTGCGGGACGTGCGGGCCGAGGTCGGGGACGAGCTGCTCGTCATGTCCGATCTGTGTCTCGACGAGACCACCGACCACGGGCACTGCGGGGTCCTCGACGACCAGGGTCGTGTCGACAACGACGCGACCCTGGAGCGGTATGCCGAGATGGCCCAGGTGCAGGCCGACGCCGGCGCTCATGTGGTCGGACCCAGCGGGATGATGGACGGCCAGATCGGGGTCGTCAGGGACGCCCTCGACCAGATCGGGCGTGAGGACGTCGCGATCCTGGCCTACACCGCCAAGTACGCGTCCGCCTTCTACGGGCCCTTCCGGGAGGCCGTCGGCTCCTCGCTGCGGGGGGACCGGAAGACCTACCAGCAGGACCCCGCCAACGCCCGGGAGTCGCTGCGCGAGCTCGCCCTCGATCTGGAGGAGGGCGCCGACCTGGTGATGGTCAAGCCGGCCGGGCCCTACCTCGACATCCTCGCCCGGGTCGCGGACACCGTGGACGTGCCGGTCGTCGCGTACCAGATCTCCGGGGAGTACTCGATGGTCGAGGCCGCCGCCGAGAAGGGCTGGATCGACCGTGAGCGGGCCATCCTGGAGACGCTGACCGGGATCAAGCGGGCGGGTGCGCAGAACATCCTGACCTACTGGGCCGTCGAGGCGGCTCGGTTGCTGCGCTGAGTCGGCCCCTGCGGACCCCGGTTCCCCGGTCCCCTGAGTTCAGTACTGCGGGGCTCAGTACGGTGGGGCCCGGCAGGACTCAGGAATCAGGACTCAGTACTGCAGGGCGTCCTCCATGGTCGGCTGCCAGTAGGTGACGGCCACGGAGTTGTCGATGTACACGCCCTTGGCCGGGAGGGCGGGGGACGCGGGGGAGCCGGCGTCGCTGCCGGCCTCGGCGCCCTGGAAGTGGATGACGACCTTCTTCTCGGTCGTGCCCTCGCCGCCGCTGCCGTCGGCGGCGGCGAGCAGGACACCCGCGTAGCCGGACTCGCCGGGGGCCAGGGTCACCACGGCCTGCGGCTGCGACTCCTCGATCACGCGCGGCGCCGACTGGGCCTCACCGAACCGGACCGTGGGGTTGTAGTAGAGGTCGCAGTGCTTCGAACCGGTGTTCTTGACGGTGATCAGCATGTGGTTGAGCGGGCGCGGCACCGGCTGCGCGGTGACGGTGGTGTCGGAGCCGTTGCAGGTGACACGGTCCTCGGGGTCGGAGGGGTCGGAGGGGTCCGAGGTCCCGCCCGCCGAGGAGGCCTTGTCGGCCGTGGAGCCGCCGCCCGTACTGGTGGAGCTTCCGGTGGTCGAACCACCCGTGCTCGTGGAGCCCCCTGTGGCGGTGTCGCCGCTCGTGCCGGCGCCGCCCGTGCTCCGGGAGGACGAGCTGGAGCCGCCTGCCGAGCCCTCGTCCCTCGTGCCCGTGCCGTTGTCGCACGCGGTGAGGGTGAGGGCGGCGAGCGCCGCTCCCGTCACGGCGAGCAGGCGGACGGGGCGGGCCGCACGGGCGGAGCGAGCGGTGCGGAGCGTACGCATGAGAGGTCCCTTTCGGACTGCGCAAATGGAGAAGGCCGAGAACACGTGCTCGAAGCCGTGCCGCTCGACCGGTGTGCCGGGAGCGGCGTGCTTGGACGACCCCAGCTTGTGGGGTGTTCCGTCCCGGCCGCCACAGTCGACGGACGATCAGGGACGCTGGAACGCCCGAGATGGCTTTGACCTGCAAAAACGCACCTTCCCAGGAATGCAGGACGGGACGTGCGGGACGTGAGGGGACAGAGGAAGACGTGTCGGGGAGCGGTACCGGGAACGGCTTGGGGGCTGATTTCGCCGAGCTGCTGCGGGAGTTGAAGGAGCGCGTACGAGTGCCCACTCGGCGGGCCGAAGTGGGTGCCGGAGGGGACGATTCCGGGGGAGGGCGAGAACGAGACCGCTCTGTGATTGACGAGTTCTCATCAATCGGCATAAATTCTGCGCCTGTCCCCGATTCCCGGGGCGGACTTATGCCGATTTTCGGGGGAAGCCATGAACTGGTTCATCGAAGTGCTCAAGAAGTACGCGGTCTTCAGCGGGCGCGCGCGTCGCCAGGAGTACTGGATGTTCACGCTGATCAGCTCGGTCATCTATGTCGCTCTGTACCTCCTCGGTCTCGCCCTGGACACGCAGGCGCCCCAGATCCTCCTCAGCATCGCCTTCTTCCTGCCGTCCCTGGCGGTCAGCGTCCGGCGGCTGCACGACACCGGCAAGAGCGGCTGGTGGGTCCTCATAGGGCTCGTCCCCTGCGTCGGATTCATCTTCATGATCGTCTTCATGGCCACCGAGGGCCAGCGGGACGCCAACCAGTACGGCCCCGACCCGAAGGCGTATCCGGTGCAAGCCTGACGCGGCAACTCCCCTGGGGAGTTAGGTTGTTGGTCATTCAATGACCCGACCCCCCAGGGAGAGCTTCATGGCCGGTGACGCGCTCAGCCAGGACCCCGCCGAGCTGCGGAAGAGAATCGACACCACCAAGGCGCACCCGGCGCGGGTCTACGACGTCTTCCTCGGCGGCAAGGACAACTACCCCGTGGACCGGGAGGCGGCCGCGGCGGCGCTGGCGGCCAATCCGCGCGGCTATCTGGACGTCCGGCACAACCGTGACTTCATGCGCCGCGCGGTGACCACGCTCGCCCGGGGCGAAGGCATCCGGCAGTTCCTCGACATCGGCACCGGGCTGCCGACCGCCGAGAACGTCCACCAGATCGCCCAGGCACTCGCCCCCGACGCACGGGTCGTGTACGTCGACAACGACCCGGTGGTGCTCGCCCACGCGCGCGCGTTGCTCACGAGCGGGGCCGAGGGGGCCACGGACTACATCGACGCCGACCTCACGTCACCGGCGCACATTCTCGAAGCGGCGGCGAAGACGCTCGACTTCGACCAGCCTGTCGCCCTCTGCCTCGTGGCGATCCTGCACTTCGTGGAGGACGAAGAGGCGTACCCCGTGGTCCGGGAGCTGGTGGAGGCGCTGCCCGCCGGGAGCCGGCTGGTGCTCAGCCATCTGACCGAGGACCTCAACCCCGCGAACATCCGTGCGGTCCAGGAGACCTACACCAAGCGGGGCTTCACCTTCGTACTGCGTTCCAAGGACGAGGTCACGCGCTTCTTCGAGGAGAGCGGGCTCGTGGTGGACGAGCCCGGGGTGGTGCCGGCGCACCACTGGCGGTTCTCGGACGGTGCGCCGGTGCCTCCGGCGGTGGAGCCGCATGTGTTGGCCGGGATGGACGACATCGAGCGGGTTCGGTACCGGGACATCAATGAGGTGACCGACGCGGACATCAATGTGTATGCGGCGGTGGGGCGTAAGGGGTAGGGCACGGTTGGGGCGAGGGTGGCTGCGGGTCGGCGGGGCGCCGGTCGCGCGGTCCCCCGCCCTTGAAGGGGGCTGGGCCGTTGAAGGGGCTGGGTCCCTCCCGATCCCCGGGCTTCATCCCCCCGTTCCGAACCATGTCTCCGCCAAGGAGTCCAGGGTTCGGCTGGGTGGGGCCGGCAGGCTGCGTAGGTACCAGTTCAGGTCGCTGTAGACGTGCAGGAGGGTGTAGGCCATCAGCTCGCGGGGGTCGAACGGTGACTGGCCGTAGGCCTCGTAGAAGAGCTTCAGGAGGCCGGGGTCGGCTCGGGTGAGGTAGAGCCCGACGCTGACGAAGTCGTACGCGGGGTCGCCGACCATGGCCGGCTCGAAGTCGAAGAGGCCCGTCAGGCGCCAGCCGTCATGCGGGTCGACGGTGAGGTGCTCACGCATGAACTCCGTGTGCAGCAGCACCGGGCGGCGTGCGGCTGTCAGGGGCACCGAGCGGAGGAAGTCCGGGATCTGTTCGAGCCACGGGTCCGTGAGACCGCCGCTCCGCTGCTGGTCGACCGCCGCCGCGCGCTGGGCGGCGACGAACCGGCCCCAGTCCGGCGGCCCGGTGATCGGGACGACCGGCGAGGCGTCCAGGGCGTGCAGGGCGGCCAGGCCCTCGGCGGCCTCGGCGATGATGCGTTCCTGGTCGGGCCGCGGGATGCGGGGCCAGGCCTCGTTGAGGTCCTCACCGGGCAGCCGGGACATCAGCACATAGCGCCAGCCGTTCTTGTACTGGTCCGCCGAGTGCAACCTCGGTGTGGGGATGGGGAGTTTGCCCCACAGGATCGACAACAGGCGGGCCTCGCGGACGGCTTGCGCGGCTTCGAAACCCGGATACAGCTTGAGGACGAGGGCGTCGCCGACGGAGTACACCGGCAGCGAGCCCTCGGGAAAGCGTACGATCCGCGCGCCTGCGAGACCGAGCTGACCACAGAGATCCTGGGCAGCCGGTCGCAGCAGCGCCTCGTCACCGACGACTTCCTGCAACTCGTCGTTCGTGTCCACGCTGGGCAGCATGCGCGCAGCCTAGGGGGTGGCGGGGGCCGTCCGCATCGCGGAAATGGTGGATGTAGGGGGCAGGTATCTGTCTAGGGTGCGGGCAGGGGCGGGGCCGTGCCGTCCCCCAGTGGCGAAGGAGCCGTGGGATGGGTGCCGTGGATGCCGAGCGTGCCGCGTATGACGTGGGGTTTGTCGCGAAGACGGGGGC
>NZ_JARGEE010000225.1:0-14863 GCF_033794485.1 Streptomyces sp. MB09-02B | reverse complement strand
CCTCATAGCTCGGGGGGTGCTGTCCGTTCGGCGGCTGCGGGTGCGTCGTGGTTGTTCGCGCCCACGCGGCGGAGCCGCATATCGGGAACAGCCCCGCGCCCCTGAAGTGCGCGCTGCGCGCGGCACTTCCCGGGGCGTCTCCCGCCTAGCATCGTCACCATCTGAAAGAAGCGTGTCTCGGAAGGTGCGTCATGGTGAAGGGAGCCGGTCGGTCCGGAGGTCCCACGCGGGCCAGCGTCTGGTTGGACGGGAAGGCGCGGGGCGGGCGCGGTGGGCAGCCCTCGGGGCTGGACCGGGAGCGGATCACCGTGACGGCCGTGCGGCTGCTGGACGCCGAGGGGCTCGCCAAGTTCTCGATGCGGCGGCTGGCGGCCGAGCTGAACGTGACGGCGATGTCGGTCTACTGGTACGTGGACACCAAGGACGACCTCCTGGAACTCGCCCTCGACCAGGTGTTCGACGAGATGCGGCTGCCCCCGCCCGACTCCGACGAGGACTGGCGGGACCAACTGCGTACGCTGGCCGGGGAGTACCGGGCGGTCCTGGTCCGCCACCCCTGGGTGTCGCCCCTCGCGGGCACCTTCCTCAACATCGGCCCGCACGCCCTGGACTTCTCGCTCGCCGTGCAGCGCGTGATCCGCCGCACCGGGCTGCCCGCGCGCGGCCAGGCCGGTGCGATCGCGGCGGTCTTCCAGTTCGTGTACGGCTTCGGCACCATCGAGGGGCACTTCGCGCAGCGCTCCGCCGCGGCCGGGATGACCCAGGAGGAGTACTTCCGCAACGCCATGAGCGCGGTGTCCGACTCCCTCGAACCCCATGAGGTCATCCAGCACTCCGCCGCCCTCATGGAGGCCCGCGGCGGCGAGACCGTCGAGGAGATGCGGGAACGCGACTTCGTCTACGCCCTGGACACCCTCGTCGCCGGCATCGAGGTGATGGCGACGAGGGGGTGAGCCCTCGGCCCTGGCCGCTCAACCCCGGCCGCTCAACCCCGGCCGCTCAGCCCTCCTCCACCAGCCGTGCCGGGAAGCCGCCCGTGGCCACCGGTCCCCACTTCACCGGTGTGATCCGGATGATCGACTTGCCCTGCTTGATCATCGCCGCGCGGTACTCGTCCCAGTCCGGGTGCTCGCCCGAGATGTTGCGGAAGTACTCCACCAGGGGCTCGACCGAGTCCGGCGAGTGGATGACCTCGGCCGTGCCGTCGATCTGGACCCAGGGGCCGTCCCAGTCGTCGCTCAGCACGACGACGCTCACGCGCTCGTCCCGCTTGGCGTTGCGGGTCTTGGCCCGCTCGGGGTACGTGGAGACCACGATCCGGCCCGAGTCGTCGACACCGCAGGTCAGCGGGGAGGCCTGGGGGCCGCCGTCGGACCGCCGGGTGAGCAGGAGCGCCCGGTGCCGGGGGCGTACGAAGTCGAGCAGTTCTTCGAGGGAGACCGACGTGTTGGTCGCGATGTTCCGTGCCATGCGCTCAGCGTAGGGCCGGGGGCGCCTCATGGCTCGGGGGGTTCCGCGGTTCGGCGGCTGCGGGTGCGGCGTGGTTGTTCGCGCCCAAGCGGCGGAGCCGCATATCGGGTACAGCCCCGCGCCCCTTGCGCGAGCGCTACGCGCCGCGCCCCCGCACACCTTGCACACCCTGCACATCCTGCACATCCTGCACAGCCTGGACGTCCAGCTCGACCCTCAGCGTCGTCCCGATCGTCGCGATGCCCGCCTGCACCACCTGGTTGTAGTTCATGGCGAAGTCCTCGCGGCGGAGTTCGGCGGTGGCCCGGAAGGCGGCGCGCGTGCCGCCCCACGGATCCGCGCCGGTGCCCAGGTACGCCAGGTCCAGGTCGACCGGCCGTACGACCCCGCGCATGTTCAGCTCGCCGTGGACGGTCCAGCGGTCCGGGCCGGCGGGCGTGAGGCCGGTCGAGACATAGGTGATCTCGGGGTGCCGTTCGACGTCGAGGAAGTCCGGGGAGCGCAGGTGCTGGTCCCGGGTCGGGTTGCCCGTGTCGATCGAGGCGGCCCGGATCACCGCCTCCACCCGGGACTTGGTCCCCTCGTCGGGGGTCGGGGCGACCTCGACGGAGGCCGAGAAGTCGGTGAAACGGCCGTGGACGCTGGAGATCCCGAGGTGTTGGGCCACGGCGGCGACGGAGGAGTGGGCGGGGTCGACGGTCCAGGGCCCGGGCGGGGGCAGTTCCGTGCCGCCGAGCCGGGCCAGGGTGACCGTGCCGATCTCCGCTCGCGCGCTCGTGGTCACGAGAGCGCTGGAGGCCACCGGTGTGTATCCGACCGCCGTGACGATCACCGTGTACGCGCCCGGCGCGAGCGGTGTGGGGTCGTGCACGCTCCCTTCGGCGTCCGCCTCGGCCCGCAGCACCTGCGTACCGGTCATGTCGGTCACCGTGACGACCGCGTGCGACACTGCCCAGCCGTCCCGGGTACGGATCCGCGCGGTCAGCCCGGCCCGTCCTGCTCGTCCCGTCGTTTCCATGTCCGTCAACTCCTCAGCATGCGACCGGCCGGTGGAGCGGGGGAGGCTCCACCGGCCGGTGGTTCAACCGGTTGTCCGGGCGAACTACTCGCCCGGGTGCGCGAGTTCGATGTCGTGGTCGTCGAAGCCGGGGCCGCTGACCGTCAGGGCCGTGGCCACGGGCGGGTAGCCGGTCGCGATGACCGTGTACTCACCGCCGTCCAGGTCGGCGAAGGCGTACGCCCCGTCCGCGCCGGTGGTGGCCGTGCCGACCACGTTGCCCGCCGCGTCGACGAGGGTCACGCGGGCGTCGGCCAGCACCCCGCCCGCCGCCCGGACCACTCCCCGCAGCCGGGCCCCGGCCTCCAGGTCGATCTCGATCCGGGTGACCCCGGTGCCGCCGACCTCGACCGGCAGTGCGCGCGGGCGGAACCCGGCGGCGTTCACCGCGACGGTCACCCCGCCGGGCACCAGCTCGCCGAAGCCGAACTCGCCCTGCTCACCGGTGACTCCGCTGGCCAGCACATCGCCGCGCACATCGGTCACCACGACCATGGCGTCCTTCACGCCCTGCCCGGCACCGGCGGCCCGCACCACACCGCTCAGCCCGCTCGTCCCGCTGAGCAGGATGTCGTACGCGACCGGCTCGTCGTGCACGACGACCGTGGACGCCTGCGGCTGGAACCCGTCGGCGGCCGCGATCAGCACGTACGACCCGGCGGCGGGCGCGTCCACCGCGTAGGCCCCGTCGGGGCCCGCGACCGAACGGCCGAGCTGCCGCCCGCCGAGCGAGATCAGGGTGACAGCGGCCCGCGGCACGGGCACGCCCTCCGCCCCGCGGACCTGCCCCCGTACGGGGAGGCCGCCACCGGCACCGCTGCCGAGGCCCGAGACCGGGGCGGCCCCGGCCGGGGCCGTCACTGCCGCCTGGGGTTCGGCGGTCGCGGCGGAGTCGGCGGACACCGTGGCCGGCGTCTCGGCCGGGCCTGCCTCGGTCGCCTGGGCCGCGTCGGTCGCCTGGGCCGCTTGAGCGAGCGCTCCGGTCGTCCTCAGCGGGACCTCCTTGATGAAGAGGGAGAAGACGAGCGCGAGGACGGCGAAGGGGGCGGCGTAGAGGAAGACGTCCCCGATGCCGTGGCCGTAGGCGCTCTCCATGACCGTGCGGATCGGCGCGGGCAGCGCGTCCAGGTCGGGGATCTCACCGTGGCCCGAGGCCGAGCCGGACACCCCGAGCTTGGCGAGGCCCTCCTCGGCGTAGTGCGTGATCCGGTGGCTCAGCACCGCGCCCAGCGCCGAGACGCCGATCGCGCCGCCGAGGGAGCGGAAGAAGGTGACGGTGGAGCTGGCGGCGCCGAGGTCACCCGGGGCGACCTGGTTCTGGGTGCACAACACCAGGTTCTGCATCATCATGCCGACGCCGAGCCCGAGCAGCGCCATGAAGATCGCCACGTGCCAGTACGCGGTGTCGTGGCGGAGGGTGCCCAGCAGTCCGAGGCCCGCGGTGACCAGCACACTGCCGGCGAGCAGCCAGGCCTTCCAGCGGCCGGTGCGGGTGATGACCTGTCCGGAGACGGTCGAGGAGACGAACAGACCGGCGATCATCGGGATGGTCAGGACGCCGGACATGGTCGGGGACTTGTCGCGGGCCAGCTGGAAGTACTGGCTGAAGAAGATGGTGCCCGAGAACATCGCGACACCGACGAAGAGCGAGGCCAGCGAGGCCAGCGTGATCGTCCGGTTGCGGAACAGCCGCAGCGGGATGATCGGCTCGCTCGCCTTCGCCTCGACGAGGAGGAAGAGCCCCAGCAGCAGGACCGTGCCGCCGACCATCGCGTACGTCTGCCACGACACCCAGTCGTACTTGTCACCGGCGAACGTCACCCAGATCAGCAACAGGCAGACGGCGGCGGTGATGAGGAACGCGCCCGCCCAGTCGACCTTGACCTTGCGCTTGACGACCGGCAGGTGCAGGGTCCGCTGGAGCACGATCAGGGCGATGACCGCGAAGGGCACGCCGACGTAGAAGCACCAGCGCCAGCCCAGCCAGCTGGTGTCGGTGATGACACCGCCGACCAGTGGACCGCCCACCATCGCGGTGGCGAAGGTGGCGCCGAGGTAGCCGTTGTACCGGCCGCGCTCACGCGGGGAGATCATCGCCGCGAGGCAGATCTGGGCCAGGGCGGAGAGCCCGCCCATGCCGACGCCCTGCACCGCGCGGAACCCGATCAGCATCCCGGCGTTCTGGGAGAGTCCGGCGGCGGCCGATCCCAGCACGAAGATCACGAGCGCGAGCTGGATCAGCAGCTTCTTGGAGAACAGGTCGGCGAGCTTGCCCCACAGGGGGGTGGACGCGGTCATCGCCAGCAGCGACGCGGTCACCACCCAGGTGTACGCGCTCTGCCCGCCGCCCAGGTCCTTGATGATGTCCGGCAGCGCGTTCGACACGATCGTCGACGACAGGATCGCCACGAACATGCCGAGCAGCAGCCCGGTCAGCGCTTCCATGATCTGCCGGTGGGTCATCGGGGCGTGGTCGCCACCGCTGTGGGGGGCACCCTTGGCGGGTCCTCCACCGTGCTTGGCGTGAGCCCGCACACCGGCTGGTGTGGTCGTTGCCATGGGGCTTCCTTTTCCTACGGGTCTTTGCGGGTGTACGGGTCGTGGGGTGGCCGCGACACGGCTGTACGGGTCGGCCGCTCCGGCCGCTCCGGCCGCTATACGGACGTCCGGGTCGGCCGGGAGGGCGTCCCGGGCGGCGCGGGGGCGTCGAAGCTCTCGCGCAGCCGGCCCAGGAACCGGGCCAGTTGTCCGACCTCGTCGTCGGACCAGTCGCTCAGCCGGGCGGCCATCAGCCGACTCGTGCGCCGGTACAGCTCGGTGACCACGGCCCGGCCCTCGGGGGTCAGGCGCAGGATGCGTGAGCGTTTGTCCGCCGGGTCGGGGAGGCGTTCGATCCAGCCCCGTTCGGCGACGTGCGCGACGTGTCGGCTGGTCACGGACATGTCGACGGAGAGCAGCTCGGCGAGCCGGCTCATCCGCATCTCGCCGTGCCGGCCGAGCAGCGTCAGGACTCCCGCCGACCCGCCGGGGCACTCGTACGGGAGCATCCGTGCGATCTCCCGGTTGACGGCCCCGATGGCACTGAGCTGACGGGCCAGCTCCTCGTAGTGCGCTTGCCCGGCCATGGAGGTCCCTCCCGCGTTTGTTGCTTAGGGCAACCATAAGACTGGATGGTTGCTACAGGCAAATGGAATCGGGGTGCGTGCGGGCCAAGTCTTGGCAAAGGGGAACGTTCGGGGTCTCCCGGGCGGACAACCCCGCTTGGGCGCGTCCTCCCGGATTCGCTAAGGTCTCGGGCCATGGCCGACAACCAGAACCCTCAGGGCAACCACGACCCCGCGGGCAGCACGCAGATGTTCCGCGCCTTCGTCGACGAGACGCCGGCGAGGGGACGACAGGCCGCCGCGGCCGGGTCCTCCGGGCCGCGTGTCGGTGTGATCGTCGGTGTGATCGCGGCGGTCGCGGTCGTGGCCGCGGTGGTGTGGCTCGCGCTGACGTAGACACGAGCGCGTACGCGTCTGCCGGGTGCGGTGCGGTGCGGTGCGGTGCGTTGTCGGGTGCGGCCCGGTGGGGCTTCTCGCGCAGTTCCCCGCGCCCCTAAAAGCCTCAGGCCCCTGCGGGCCTGAAAGACCACGGCCCTGCGGGCCTGAAAAGCACGGGGCGCAGCCCGTGCTTTTCAGGGGCGCGGGGAACTGCGCGAGAAGCCCCATCGGATCCGCGCCGACCCACTCACCCGCACGCACCCCCACCTGGAGCCGCCCACGCACCCGCACACGACCACCGCCGGGCTGCCCGAACTCGGCAACCCGGCGGTGGTATGTGTCAACGTGAGGCCGATGGCCTCAGTCGGAGATCAGCCCCTCCCGCAGCTGCGCCAGGGTCCGGGTGAGAAGGCGGGAGACGTGCATCTGGGAGATGCCGACCTCTTCGCCGATCTGGGACTGCGTCATGTTCGCGAAGAAGCGGAGCATGATGATCCGGCGCTCGCGCGGCGGCAGCTTGGCCAGCAGCGGCTTCAGGGACTCCCGGTACTCCACGCCCTCCAGTGCCGTGTCCTCGTAGCCGAGGCGGTCCGCGAGGGAGCCCTCGCCGCCGTCGTCCTCGGGGGCCGGGGAGTCGAGCGAGGACGCCGTGTACGCGTTGCCGACGGCGAGGCCGTCGACCACGTCCTCCTCCGACACGCCCAGGACCGCGGCGAGTTCGGTGACCGTCGGCGAACGGTCGAGCTTCTGCGACAGCTCGTCACTGGCCTTGGTGAGCGCCAGCCGCAGCTCCTGCAGCCGCCTCGGCACCCGGACCGACCATGACGTGTCGCGGAAGAAACGCTTGATCTCGCCCACGACCGTCGGCATCGCGAACGTCGGGAACTCCACGCCCCGTTCGCAGTCGAAGCGGTCGATCGCCTTGATCAGGCCGATCGTGCCGACCTGGACGATGTCCTCCATAGGCTCGTTGCGCGACCGGAATCGGGCGGCGGCGTAACGCACCAGCGGGAGGTTGAGCTCGATCAGGGTGTCCCGGACGTAGGCGCGCTCGGGGCTGTTCTCGTCCAGCGCGGCGAGCCGCAGGAACAGGGAGCGGGACAGGGTGCGGGTGTCGATGTTCGCCGTGGCCGACGAGGCCGGGAACTCAGACGCCGGCGGAGCCTGGGGACCGGGAAGGTCCTTGAGCGCCTGAAGGTCCTGAGGGGCCTGGATAGCGTCGGGCGCGGTCTCGCTCTTGTCGAGCGTGAGCACCTTCGAGCTGCCCTGGTCTGCGGACATGCCACCCCCTTTGGGTCGCGGACGGTCGCGGCGGACGCTCCCGTCGTAAGGAACGCAGCCTCCACCTGAATACCGGCGGCGAGGCCACGGCAAACGCGCTGGGGGAAGAATGTCACACGTCGGCAACGCGATGTAGTGACATGTCGACATGGAGAGGGTGAATAGGCCCTGGAAAAAGGTGTTCTGATGGGATTTCAGAGCAGATGGACCTGAAGGAGCCTCAACAGGCGATTCGCTCTCGCCGGTGACCTCTCGACAGCGCATTCGGTCACGCCCATGGCCTGCACTCGCGTACCGCTGGCCGATTCTGTGCGCCCCGCCTGCCATCGTGCGCCCCGCGTGCCCCATGGTCCATCCGGGAAGGAGTGGCGGGTTCCTTGTTACCGAGGGTCACACGAGAACGCCCTGGAGGGACGCGGCGAACCGCGTGACCGGCCCCGAACGCACGCACACCCGCAAACCGCCATGAACCCGGCGGACGATGGGGTGCCTGGACGGACGGGCGGGCGGAGCGCCCGGCGGTCGAGCGGAGCGCCTACGCCTCGATCCGGTTGGCCGACCGCAGCCGCGCGAAGCTCCGCGCCAGCAACCGCGACACATGCATCTGGGAGACCCCCAGCTCCGCGCTGATCTGCGACTGCGTGAGGTTGCTGTAGTAGCGGAGCAGCAGGATCCGCTGTTCGCGTTCGGGGAGTTGGACGAGGAGGTGCCGTACGAGGTCGCGGTGTTCGACGCCGTCGAGTTCGGGGTCCTCGTAGCCGAGCCGGTCGAGCAGCCCGGGCAGTCCGTCGCCCTCCTGGGCGGCCTCCAGCGAGGTCGCGTGATAGGAGCGGCCCGCCTCGATGCAGGACAGGACCTCCTCCTCGGTGATGCGCAGCCGCTCGGCGATCTCCGCGGTGGAGGGGGTGCGGCCGAAGGCGGTGGTGAGGTCCTCGGTCGCGCTGTTCACCTGGACCCACAGCTCGTGCAGCCGGCGCGGGACGTGGACCGTGCGGACGTTGTCGCGGAAGTACCGCTTGATCTCCCCGACGACGGTCGGCATGGCGAAGGTCGGGAACTGCACGCCGCGGTCCGGGTCGAAGCGGTCGATCGCGTTGATCAGGCCGATGGTGCCGACCTGGACCACGTCCTCCATGGGCTCGTTGCGTGAGCGGAAGCGGGCGGCCGCGTAGCGCACGAGCGGGAGGTTCGCCTCGATGAGCGCCCCGCGCACGCGGTTGTGCTCCGGAGTGCCCGGCGCCAGATGCTTCAGCTCGCCGAAGAGCACCTGGGTGAGGGCCCGGGTATCGGCGCCGCGACGTTTCTCCGGGGCGGGGGCCGTGGCCTGGCTGGTGACCTGGGCCGGCGCGGCATCGGGAGCGGGGACGTCTTCCTGGGGAGGCGCAGTACTGGCCGACACGGTCAACGCCACCTCTTCATCCATCAACTCAACCGTCAAAAGCGGTCATAGCATCACAAGACATGTGCACTGTGATCAAGCACCGCATATCGCCGTGTTGAGAAAAAACGCCCCACGCTGCGAGAGCGCGGGGCGGAGAAGGTGGGGGAGTGGGTGCGGCTCAGTACTCGTAGTCGGCGATGATCCACGTCGCGAACTCGCGCCACAGCGCCACGCCCGCCTGGTGGTCCGGGTGCTCGACGTACGTCCGCAGCGTCTCCGCGTCGTCGAACGCGGAGTTGATCGCGAAGTCGTAGGCGATGGGGCGGTCGCTGATGTTCCAGCCCAGCTCCCAGAAGCGGATCTCCCCGATCGCGCCGTCGAGCGCGCGGAACGCGTCCACACCCTTCACGACCCGCGGGTCGTCGCGCTCGACGCCCTCGTTGAGCTTGAAGAGGACCAGGTGGCGGATCATGGGTGCTCCGGATGGTCGTACGAGGTGCTGGGGGTTCGGGGCCGGGGGGCCGGCGGCCTACTGGGCCCCGTCGGCGAGCCAGGTGAAGAAGTCGCCGATGGCCCGGGCGGCGTTCGAGACGCCCTCGAAGCCTATCTGGACGTAGCCGGCGGCGTTCTCCGGGTCCGTGATGATCACATAGAGCACGAAGACCACGAGCACATACAGTGCGATCTTCTTCCCCTGCACCGCCACCGCGGCCTCCCCGGCCTCTTGTCCTGTGGGCCCCATGGGTCCTCTTTGTCGGCGGCGAGTGTAACCCGATCATGCGTTCGTAGGAGAGGGCGGCGGAGCCGGGTAACGCAGGAAGGGCCCCGTCTGACGACGGGGCCCTTCTCCGGCGGTAGCGGAGGGATGCGACCCTCGGTGACCGAGACGGGTGCCGCTCGCTACCGACCATGCGGCTATCACCACTGACAGAAGGCAACAGAAGCGTCGTCGCTGGTAAGAGCTTCTGGGGATGATGGACGGTGAGGATGCCGCCTAAGCTGGGCAGCTACGGCAGTCGGTGGACATGGCCACCACGGTTTTTTTACACCTGTCCGCCCCTGTGGCGCCTTCCACCGCCCATCCCTCAGGAGAGCTCTCTTGAAGAAGAACAGCGTGACCCCCGGCTTATCTCTCGTCATCGGCGCCGTGATCGCCGCCGGCAGCATCGTCCAGGACAACTACGTCGGCGCCGTCTTCGCCGTCGTGTTCTGCACGATCGTCTCGCTTGTCCTGCATGTCAGGTCCAAACACCCCCAGGGGCGCTGAGCGCGGTACTCGAGACCCCAGAACCTCGTCGCTCGCAGCTGACGATCGCGGCCGCGCCTTGATCTTCTTCCCGCGTGTTGCCGAGCGGCCCCGTGCGCCGCGCCGCTGTCGGCAAGTCTGACCGAAGCAGTAGCTACTCCGACGGCCGTGCAAGACGGCGTCTCTCTTCCCTTGCGAGCGTAAGTGCGACGGAAACTGAGACGGAGCAGCACGAAGGGCCCGGTCCATCGGACCGGGCCCTTCGTCTACCTGCGGTAGCGGAGGGATTTGAACCCTCGGTGACTTGCGCCACACTCGCTTTCGAGGCGAGCTCCTTCGGCCGCTCGGACACGCTACCGAGGGAGACCTTACAGCAAGGCGGGGCGTGCTTTGAAATCGGTATCGGGTGGGGGCGGAGGCCGGTGTCGACGGGTGTCAGCGGGTGCGGAAGAAGTCGGTGAGAAGGCGGGCGCAGTCGTCGGCGAGGACGCCCTCGACGACCTCGGGGCGGTGGTTGAGGCGGCGGTCGCGTACGACGTCCCAGAGGGAGCCGGTGGCTCCGGCCTTCTCGTCGCGCGCGCCGTAGACGACGCGGTCGACCCGCGACTGCACGAGGGCGCCCGCGCACATCGTGCAGGGTTCGAGGGTGACGACCAGGGTGCAGCCGGTCAGCCGCCACTCGCCGAGCGCGGCGGCGGCGCGGCGGACGGCGAGCACCTCCGCGTGCGCGGTGGGGTCGCCGGTCGCCTCGCGTTCGTTGTGTCCGGTGGCCAGTACGGTCGTGCCGTCCGGGGACAGGACGACCGCACCGACCGGGACGTCACCGCCCTCGGCGGCCCGCCCGGCCTCGACCAGGGCGAGCCGCATCGCGGCCCGCCAGCGGTCGCGCACGGGATCGGGTCCGGCCGACGGGTCTGCGCCGGTCGCGCCGGTCGCCTCGGTCACCTGGGGAAGACCCTCGGCGGTCTCGGCGGTCTCGGCGGAGTCAGCGGACCGTCTCCAGGACCTCCGACGCTCCGAGGGCCTCGGCGATCGAGCTGAGGGCGTCGTCGGCGTCGAGAGCGCGCAGCTCCTTCTCGCTCACCCCCAGGTCGTCGAGGATCTCGGTGTCGCCGACCGGGCTGTGCGGCACGGCCTCGGCGCTCGTGTCGTCGTCATCGTCGTCCGGCTCGCCGTCCTCCGTGCCGTCCAGGTCGAGGGAGTCCAGGTCGGCGTCGTCGTCGGGCTCCCTCCCGAGCAGTTCGTCGGTGAGCAGGATCTCGCCGTAGCTGCTGCGGGCAGCGGCGGCGGCGTCCGAGACGTAGATACGAGGGTCGTCCTCACCATCGATACGGACGACGCCGAACCACGCGTCCTCCTGCTCGATGAGCACCAGCACCGTGTCGTCGTCGGGCGAGGCTTCACGGGCCAGGTCGGCCAGATCCGACAGGGTTTCCACATCGTCGAGCTCTGTGTCGCTCGCTTCCCACCCGTCTTCGGTGCGCGCGAGCAGTGCGGCGAAGTACACCGTGACTCTCCCACTGGTCATAGGTGTGCCGGTCGGGGGTCCCCCCGGCGGTGGTTGTGGGTGGGGAGGTTTGCGGTCCGAGCCCCACCCACTCGGAATCGTGGCAGAAACAGAGCGCACAGGGGACGTCTTCGGCTCCCTGTGTCCGGCTCTTTTGATCGCCGGTGGGTCCGCCGTTCACCTGCGCACCTGTTGCGGCCACCAGCGGATCGTACGCGCAGTTCCTGGCCGCATATGCACGACCACCCCGTGAACGCCCCACACATACTCCACCAACCCGGCACATGGGTCCCCGTGGGTGCGCCGGCGGAGGGCCGGAGGCGAGGGTGGGGCGGGGCGAGGGTCGTACAAGGGCGCTGGGCGGGTCGCTGCCGGCCGACCCCGGCGTCACCAGCGGAACGTGCGCATGCGCATGGCGTGGCGGAGGCGCGCGGCCTTGGCGCGACGGGGCTGGACGCGGTCCCGGAGCTCCCGTGCCTCCGTCAGCTCCCGCAGGAACTGGGCCCGTCGCCGCCGTCGCGCCGCGTCGCTCTCCGGTCCGCTCTCGCGTGTCCTCTCGGCCGTTCCCGCCATCTCCTCAACCCCCTGCGTCGCACGGTCCGACGCCCGCTCGCCCCCGCGGGGCGCCTCGGCCGGTCCGCCCCAGGTCCTCGCGGTCCCGCCCGCCGTTCGTGCTGGCTTGTCGGTCATGTGCCCCCGCTCGGCCGTCGGCTGTCGATCGGCGGCGGTTCCGAAGTGGGCGAACGTCGGGCCTCGGCTCGTTCGGGCGCCGCTCTGTTCATCCCACTTTCCCTCCGATGGCCGGTTTGATGCCATCGGGAAGGACGGATGCCGGCGGGGCCGTGCGGGGGCGCTCGCAGGAGTCGCCCCGGTTACTGTTGTGGACATGCGTCTCCATGTCGTCGACCACCCCCTGGTCGCTCACAAGCTCACCACGCTGCGCGACCAGCGCACCGACTCCCCGACCTTCCGTCGTCTCGCCGACGAACTGGTCACCCTGCTCGCCTACGAGGCCACGCGGGACGTGCGCACCGAGCTCGTCGACATCACGACGCCGGTCGCCTCGACCACCGGCGTCAAGCTCTCCCACCCGCGCCCGCTCGTCGTGCCGATCCTGCGGGCCGGCCTCGGCATGCTCGACGGCATGGTCCGACTGCTGCCGACCGCCGAGGTGGGCTTCCTGGGCATGATCCGCAACGAGGAGACGCTCGAGGCCTCCACGTACGCCACCCGCATGCCGGAGGACCTCTCCGGGCGTCAGGTGTACGTCCTCGATCCCATGCTCGCGACCGGTGGCACCCTCGTCGCCGCGATCCGCGAGCTGATCGCCCGTGGCGCCGACGACGTGACCGCCGTGGTGCTGCTCGCCGCCCCCGAGGGCGTCGAGATCATGGAGCGTGAGCTGGCGGGCAGCCCGGTGACGGTCGTGACCGCCGCGGTCGACGAGCGCCTCAACGAGCACGGCTACATCGTGCCGGGCCTGGGGGACGCGGGCGACCGGCTGTACGGCGCCGCCGAGTAGCCGGACCGGGGTTCCGCCCCTCAGCAGGTCTTCGTCGTGGTGGGCGTCGGCTCGGGGCTGGTCAGGTCGGCCAGCGCCTTGTCGGCGTCCTTCTGTTTGCTGAGGGCCTTGAAGCCGGTACCGATGATCAGGTCCACCTCGGTGGCCTTCGCCCGGACGTCGGTCTTCAGCCGTGCCCCGGTGAGCTGGGTGTTGAGGACCGGAAGCGCCGCGTCCTCGGCGGCCTTCGCGCCGAGCAGGAGCGCGGCGCCCTTGACCTTCTTGTCGTACTCCTCGGTCGCGTTGCCCACGTTCCCGATGCGGAATCCGCGCTTCTTCAGTTCGTCGGCGGTGTCCTTGGCGAGGCCCGCGCGGGGTGTGGCGTTGAGGACGTTGACGGTGATCTTGCCGGGTGCGGGGTAGCCCGTCGCGGACGCACCGGACTTGTCGGCCCGTCCGGACTTCCCGGCCGATCCGCTCGCCTTCGGGGACGGGCTCACCCGGCTCGCGCAGTCCGCCTTGGGGCCGGCCGCGGCGGCCTGGTCCCCGTCGCCGGTGAAGACGTCGATGAGCTGCAGGGTTCCCCAGCCGACGAGGCCGAGCGCGGTCGCGGACGCGACGACCGCGAGGACGAGCCTGCGACGCCTCCTGGGCCGGCGCAGCCTCGGGTACTTGCCCCCCGTGATCCGGTATTGGCCGCCCATGCCGGGAGGAGTCAGCATGCTCATGGGCGCAGCGTAGTGCCGTTGGGCGGTGATGCCTACTAGATGATCATTCACCGCGCTGCAGTCCAACCCGAAAGGGCCAACGGGCGATCGGGCGTGCGCGGATGAGAGGCGCCTGGGGCGAAGGGCTAGTCCAGTTCGAGGACGCGCGCGTGCAGCACCTGGCGTTGTTGCAGGGCCGCGCGGACCGCGCGGTGGAGGCCGTCCTCCAGGTACAGATCGCCCTGCCACTTCACCACGTGCGCGAAGAGGTCGCCGTAGAAGGTGGAGTCCTCGGCGAGGAGGGTCTCCAGGTCCAGCTGCCCCTTGGTCGTCACGAGCTGATCGAGGCGGACCGGGCGCGGCGCGACGTCCGCCCACTGCCGGGTGCTTTCCCGGCCGTGGTCGGGGTACGGCCGGCCGTTTCCGATGCGCTTGAAGATCACACGGAAAGCCTACCGGTCGAGACGTTCCGGGCGCAGCCATGGCGACGGAGTGCGAGCCCGGAAAAGGTGCCGCGAAATGGGGCAAACGGGTTTTTCTGTGGGGGTGCGGAGGCGCTCGCGGGCGCTCGGCGGGGTTCTTTCGGGGGCGCGAAGGGGGCGCCGCGAGTGTCGTCGGGGATCTCCGCGCTCGAGGGTCGCGCGCGATCGGCGGCTTTTCCGGGGTTTCGCCTTGATGTCCACCGAATCCCCGCCGGATGTCGCCAAATCCCCGCCGGATGCCTCCGGATGTCGCCGATGTCGCTCGATGCCTCCCCAATTGCCTCCCGGATGCCTCCCGGATGTCGGCTGGGCTTCCGGCGCGCTTGAGGGGTGAACGCCCTGGAGCTGGTGGGGTACAGGGCGCTTCACCGTTGGTGCGGGGAGGGGTCGGGCGGGAGATCAGCCGCGGTTCGGGTCTTGTCGCGGCTGGTCGTCCCTGTCGCCGACGCCGGGGCGTTCGGTTGTTCGTTCGGATTCCGACTTGGGGGCGCTGCGGTGGGCCTCTGCTTGGAGGAGCGCGCGTAGGACCGTGTAGTGGTCTGCGGGCATGGGGTTCTCCTGTCCTGTGCTGGAAGTGTGGTCTGTGGACTGAGTGAGCCGAGGGCTCTCTCAGCAGCGCAGGACCACGGAGCGCAGGGCGTGCAGGGCATAGGGGGGCGGGCGCCAAGGTGCGGCGGGGCGGAGGCGGTGTCCGTGCCGGGGCGCGCCTTTGGAAATGTCTTTTATCAAAATTTCAACCCCCCGCAAAA
>NZ_JARGEE010000224.1:0-14870 GCF_033794485.1 Streptomyces sp. MB09-02B | reverse complement strand
CCCCCACGCCCGCACGCCCCGACGACCCCGCCTACCTGATCTACACCTCCGGCTCGACCGGCCTGCCCAAGGGCGTCGTCGTCACCCACCGGGCCATCGTGAACCGACTGGCGTGGACACAGGGCGCGTACGGACTCGGTCCCGACGACCGGGTCCTGCAGAAGACGCCGTCCAGCTTCGACGTGTCCGTCTGGGAGTTCTTCTGGCCGCTCCTCGAAGGCGCGACCGTGGTGCTCGCCCGCCCGGACGGCCACCGCGACCCCGCCTACCTGGCGGAACTCGTGCGCGCCCAGGCCGTCACGACCATGCACTTCGTGCCGTCGATGCTGGAGGCCTTCCTCCAGCACGACGAGGTCACCGGCGACCCCACCTGGTCCGCGTCACTGCGCCGCGTGCTGAGCAGCGGCGAGGCGCTCCCGGTCACCGCCGCGAGCCGCTGGCACGCGCTGACGGGCGTGCCGCTGCACAACCTGTACGGCCCGACCGAGGCTGCCGTCGACGTCACGTACCACCCGTACGCCCCCGACGAGGAGCAGGCCGGCGCGTCCGTGCCCATCGGGCGCCCCGTGTGGAACACCGGCCTGCGCGTGCTGGACACCTGTCTGCGACCCGTCCCCGACGGCGTCCCCGGCGAGCTGTATCTGACCGGTGTCCAGCTGGCCCGTGGGTACCACGCCCGGCCGACCCTGACCGCCGAGCGGTTCACCGCCGACCCCTACGGGCCGCCCGGCAGCCGGATGTACCGCACCGGTGACCTGGTCCGGCGGCGCGCGGACGGCGTGATCGAGTATCTGGGCCGCACGGACCGGCAGGTCAAGCTGCGCGGCAACCGGATCGAGCTCGGCGAGATCGAGGCCGCGCTGGCGCGGCTGCCGGAGGTGGCGCAGGCCGCCGTGACGGTACGGGACGACGCGCTGGTGGCGTACGTCGTGCCCGTCGGAGGCACCACCGAGGTGGGCGACCTGCGCGAGGCGCTGACCGGCTCCCTCCCCTCCCCCATGGTTCCGAGCGCCTGGGTCACCCTGGACGCGCTGCCGCTCACCCCGAGCGGCAAGCTGGACCGGGCCGCGCTGCCCGCCCCGCAGGCCGTGCGCGCGACCATCACCCGGGCCCCGGGCAGCCCCCGGGAACAGGTGCTCGTCGAGATCTTCGCGGCCGTGCTGAAGCTCGACGAGGTCGGCGTCGACGACGACTTCTTCCTGCTCGGCGGCGACAGCATCTCCTCGATCGCCGTCTCCAGCCGGGCCCGCCGGGCGGGTCTGGTGATCGGCCCGCGCGAGGTGTTCGAGCACCGCACGCCGGCGGCGCTCGCGGCGACGGCGGCCCTGGACGAGTCGCCCTCAGGGGACAGCCCTGTCGCGTCCGCGTTCACGCTGACCGAGGAGGAGCGGGAGCGGGTCGAGCGGCTCGCGCCGGGCCGGATCGAGGACGTGTGGCCCCTCGCCCCGCTGCAGGAGGGGCTGTTCTTCCACTCGAACTTCGACGACAGCTCCCTGGACGTCTACACGGTCCACGAGTCGTTCGACTTCGCCGAACGCGTCGACGCCGAGCGGCTGTCGGACGCCGTGCGGACGCTGCTGGGCCGCAACCCCAGCCTGCGGGCCGGTTTCACCAGTGAGGGGCTGCGCCAGCCGGTGCAGTTCATCGTGCGCGACGCCGACGTCCCGCTGCGGGAAGTGGATCTGGCGGGGCTCCCGGCGGCCGAACAGGACGTCCGGATGCGGGAGTTGCTGGAGGAGTCGAGGGCACAGCGGTTCGACCTCACCCGCCCGCTGCTCTTCCGGATGCTGCTCGTGCGGCTCGGTGCGGAGCGCGGTGACCGGCTGATCGTCGGCCGTCATCTGATCCTGTGGGACGGCTGGTCGGCCTGGCTGTTCCTGGACCAGCTGTTCGCGCTGTACGAGAGCGGCGGTGACCCAGAGGGCCTGGACCGCCCCGGCTCCTACCGCGACTACCTGACCTGGCTGGAGCGGCAGGACGACACCGAGGCGACCCGCGCGTGGCGGGCGGCCCTGTCCGGTTTCGAGGAACCGACGCTCCTCGTGCCCGCTGCCTCCGAGCGAGGCCAGGAGCCGGTGATCCCGGAACACCTGGAGGCCGCGCTCGACGCGGCGGTCGGGGACCGGCTGCGCGACACCTCCCGCGCCCATGGTCTGACCCTCAACACCGTGCTCAACGCCGCCTGGGGTCTGGTCCTGGCCGGCGCGACCGGCCGCACCGACATCGCGTTCGGCACGACGGTCGCCGGGCGGCCCAGCGAGGTGCCGGACGTCGAGAACGTCATCGGCATGTTCCTCAACACCGTGCCCGCGCGCATCGCCTTCGACCCGCGCGAGCCGGTCCTGGACCTGCTGCGCCGCGTCCAGGGCGAGCGGCTGGAGGTCATGCCCTACGAGTACCTGGGGCTCGGTGTGCTCCAGGCCGAGACGGGCCACCGACGGCTGTTCGACACGCTGTTCGTGCTGCGCAACGCCGACACGGACGAGCGGCTCGCCGAGCTGCGCGAACGGCACGGCGCGACGGCCGTGGCCAACGTGGACGCCACGCACTATCCGGCGAACCTGGTGGTGACACCGGGCGAGCGGGTGCGGGTGACCCTGGCCTACCGGCCGGACCTGCTGGAAGACGCCTACGCGCAGGCCCTGTTGGACCGTTTCGTGCTGCTGGTCGCCCGACTGGTGGCCGACCCGGCCGCCCCCGTCGGCTCGCTGGACGCCCTGCTGCCGGCCGAGGCCGCCGCGCTCGCCCGCGAGGAGGCCGAACAGCGGCAGCCCGTGCCGCACGAGACGGTCGCGGACATGCTGGCCGCGCAGGCCGCCCGCACCCCGGACGCGACCGCCCTGGTCTTCGGCACGCAGACCCTGACGTACGCCGAACTCGACGCGCGCTGCGACCGGATGGCCCGGCTGCTGATCGCGCGGGGCGCCGGACCGGAGAAGGTGATCGCGCTCGGGCTGCCGCGCTCGATCGACATGGTGGTGGCGCTGTTCGCGGTGCTGCGCACGGGGGCGGCGTATCTGCCGCTGGAGCTGGACCACCCCGCCGACCGGCTCTCGCTGATGCTGGCGGACGCCCGCCCGCTGCTCCTGCTGTCGACGGATGCCGTGTCGGGGACGCTGACGGGCGACACGCCGCGTGTCCTGCTCGACGATCCGGCGGTGGCGGCCGAGCTGGCGGCCTTCCCGGCCGGCCCGGTGTCGGTGACCTTCAGCCTGGACCACCCCGCCTATGTCATCTACACCTCGGGCTCCACGGGCCGCCCCAAGGGTGTCGTCACGCCGTACATCGGCCTGACGAACATGCAGCTCAACCACCAGAAGGAGATCTTCGCCCCGGCGATCGCGTCGGCGGGCGGGCGGCGGCTGCGCATCGCGCACACCGTGTCGTTCGCGTTCGACATGTCCTGGGAGGAGCTGCTGTGGCTCGTCGAGGGGCACGAGGTGCACGTCTGCGACGAGGAGCTCAGGCGGGACGCGACCGCGCTGGTCGCGTACTGCGAGGAGCACCGCGTCGACGTCGTCAACGTGACCCCGACCTACGCGCATCTCCTCATCGAGGAGGGCCTGTTGGAGGGGCACCGGCCGCCGCTGGTGCTGCTCGGCGGCGAGGCCGTCACCGAGACGGTGTGGAACACCCTGCGGGACACCGAGGGCACGTACGGCTACAACCTGTACGGCCCGACCGAGTACACGATCAACACGCTCGGCGGGGGTACGGAGGACAGTGCGACCCCGACCGTGGGCAGGCCGATCCGCGCCACCCGGGCCCGCATCCTCGACGCGTGGATGCGTCCGGTGCCGGACGGTGTGGCGGGCGAGCTGTACATCGCCGGCGTCGGGCTGGCGCGCGGCTATCTCGACCGGCCGGGCCTGACCGCCGAGCGTTTCGTGGCGGACCCGTTCGGGCAGCCGGGCGAGCGCATGTACCGCACCGGCGACCTCGTGCGGCGGCGTGCGGACGGCAACCTGGACTTCCTCGGCCGTACCGACGACCAGGTCAAGATCCGGGGCTACCGGGTCGAGCTGGGTGAGATCGAGACCGCGCTCGCCCAGCACCCCGACGTGTCGCAGGCCGCAGTGATCGCCCGCGACGACGCCTCGGCGCCGGGCACGAAGCGCCTCGTGGGCTATGTGGTGCCCGCCGAACCCGACGAGGACGCGCGGGAGTCGGCCGAGCGGGAGCAGATCGGTGAGTGGCGGGAGATCTACTCCGCCGAGTACACCGAGATCGGCACCGCCCTGTTCACCGAGGACTTCGCGGGCTGGGACAGCTCCTACGACGGCACGCCGATCCCCGTGGAACACATGCGGGAGTGGCGCGAGGCCACCGTGGAGCGTATCCGTGAGCTGGGTCCCCGCCGCATCCTGGAGATCGGCGTCGGCTCGGGTCTGCTGCTGTCGAAGCTCGCCCCGGACGCGGAGGCGTACTGGGCGACCGACTTCGCCGCGCCCGTGATCCGCAAGCTCACCGAAGGCGTGCGGAGCGACCCGGCGCTGGCCGGCAAGGTCGAACTCCGCTGCCAGGCAGCCGAGGTGACCGACGGCCTGCCCACCGGGTTCTTCGACACGGTCGTCATCAACTCCGTCGTCCAGTACTTCCCGAGCCTGGACCACCTCCACCAGGTGATCCGGGGCGCGCTCGGCCTGCTCGCGCCCGGCGGCGCCCTCTTCCTCGGCGACGTCCGCGACCTGCGCCAGGCCCGGGTGTTCCAGTCCGGCATCCAGACCGCCCGCGCCGACGCGGACACCGAGCCCGAGACCCTGCGCCGGGCCGTGGAGCGGGGCCTCGCGCTGGAGAAGGAACTCCTCGTCGACCCGGACTGGTTCACCACGCTCGGTGTCGGCGTCGACCTGCGCACCAAGGCGGGACGCCACCACAACGAGCTGACCCGCTACCGGTACGACGTGGTGCTCCACGAGGGGGACGCCGGCCTCGCGCTGGACGGCGTCCCGGCCGTCGACTGGACCGGACGGGACGCGCTCCTCGCCCGGCTCGACGGCACCGGACCGCTCCGGGTGCGGGGCGTCCCGGACGCCCGTACGGCCGGCGACCTCGCCGGACTGCGCGCCCTGGACACCGGCCGCCCCTCGCCCGTCGCCGCGACGGGCGTGGAACCGGAGGACCTGCGGGAGACCGCCGCGGCGCGCGGCTACCGGCTGCTGACCACCTGGTCCGCCGAACCCGGCGCCTACGAGGCCGTGTTCGTGCCCGACACCGACACCTCCCGCACGACCGGTCTGTACCGGCCGCGCGCCGACCGCGACGCCACCGCTCCCTTCGCCAACACCCCGGCGGCCGGCCGCGGCCACACCGCGCTCGTACGGCGGCTGCGCGACGACCTCGGACAGCGGCTGCCCGGCTACATGGTGCCCGCCGCGTTCGTGGTGCTGCCCGGTCTGCCGATGAACGACAACGGCAAGCTGGACGTGCGCGCCCTGCCCGACGCCGAGCCCGCGGCCGCCCTGTCCGCCGGGCGCGGCCCGCGCACCCCTGTCGAGGAGGTGCTGTGCCGGCTCTTCGCCGAGGTGCTGGGGCTGCCCCGCACCGGCGCCGAGGACAACTTCTTCGACCTGGGCGGCCACTCGCTGCTCGCGACCCGGCTGATCAGCCGCGCCCGCACCGAGCTGGGCGCGGAGCTGGCCATCCGTGACCTCTTCGAGGCGCCCACTCCCGAGGCGCTGGCGCTGCGGGCGGGCACCGGACGTCCCGCGCGGCCGGCTCTGCGGACGGTCTCCGAGCGGCCCGCGCGCGTCCCGCTGTCGGCGGCGCAGCGGCGGCTGTGGCTGGTGGAGCGACTCACCGGCGGCGGGGTGGCCTACAACTTCCCCCTCGTCTTCCGCCTGCGCGGCGAGCTGGACCTCGACGCGCTGCGGGCCGCGCTGCTGGACGTGACGGCCCGTCATGAGGCTTTGCGGACCCGCTTCCTGGAGGAGGACGGCGAGCCCTACCAGTGGATCGTGCCGCCGGGCGAGGCCGAGCCCGCGTTCCGGGTCGTCGAGGTCACCGAGGACGACCTGGCCGCGCGGATCGAGGCGGCGCAGCGCCGGCCCCTCGACCTGAGCACCGAACTACCGGTGCGTGCCGAGGTGTTGCGTCTCGGCGCCACCGAGCATGTGGTGGCGCTGGTGCTGCACCACATCACCACCGACGAGTGGTCGGACCGACCGTTCCTCGCCGATCTCACCACCGCGTACCGGGCCCGGGTCGAGGGACACGCTCCGCAGTGGGCGCCGCTGCCGGTGCAGTACGCCGACTACACGCTCTGGCAGGACTCCCTGCTCGGGCAGGTCGGTGCCGACCAACTCGCCCACTGGACCGAGGCGTTGCGCGACCTGCCCGAGGAGCTGTCCCTGCCCCAGGACCGGCCGCGGCCGGACGCGCCCACCGGGCGGGGCGGCAAGGTGCGTCTGGAGCTGCCCCCCGCCACCGGCCGGGCGCTGCGTGAGCTGTCCACCGCCACGAACACCAGTATGTTCATGCTGTTCCAGGCGGCCACGGCGGCGCTGCTGCACCGGCTGGGCGCCGGTGACGACATTCCGCTCGGGGCACCCATCGCGGGGCGGACGGACGACGCGCTCGACGACCTGGTCGGATTCTTCGTGAACACGCTGGTGCTGCGCACCGATCTGGCGGGCCCGGAGAGCGGCCCGTCGGACCTGACGTTCGCCCAACTGCTGGGACGGGTGCGGGAGTCGGCCCTTCAGGCGTTCGAGCACCAGGACCTGCCCTTCGACCAGGTCGTGGAGGCCGTGAACCCGCCCCGGGTCGCCGGTCGCAACCCGCTCTTCCAGGTCATGCTGGGCTACCACTACCGGCCCGACGGCGACCCGGACGTGCTGGGCATGCCGACCGAGTGGTTCGACATGGACACCGGTATGGCCAAGTTCGACCTGCACTTCACCTTCGTGGACGAGGTGGGGCAGGACCGGCTCACCCTGCTGCTGGAGTACGCCCTCGACCTGTACGACGACGAGACGGCCCGGCGCACGGCCGGACGCCTGGCCCGGCTGCTGGAGCAGGTCGCCGACGCGCCGGACACTCCGGTGCGGGATCTGGCCGTCCTGGAGGAGGCCGAGCGGGAGTCGGTGCTCGTCCGGTGGAACGACACCGCGCACGACGTGCCCGCGACCACCCTGCCGGAGCTGTTCCGCGCCCAGGTCGCGCGGACCCCGGACGCGCTCGCCCTCGTCCACGACGAACAGCGCCTGACGTACGCGGAGTTGGACGCTCGCGTCGAGCGGACCGCGCGGGTCCTCGCCGGGATGGGCGTGGGTCCGGAGCGCACGGTGGCGGTGGCGCTGCCGCGTTCGGTGGACCTGGTGGTCGCCCTGCTGGCGGTGCACCGGGCCGGCGGCGCCTATCTGCCGCTGGAGGCCGACCAGCCCCGGGAACGGCGGGCGCTCATGCTGGAGGAGGCCCGACCGGTGTGCGTCGTCGAGGGCACCCTGCCGGAGGGCCCGGAAGGGGAGCTGCCCGCCGCGTACGACCCGGCGAGCCCGGCCTATGTGATCTACACCTCCGGTTCGACGGGCCGCCCCAAGGGCGTCGTCGTGCCGCAGGAGGGCATCGTCAACCGGCTGCTGTGGATGCAGGACGCGTACGGGCTCGGCCCCGACGACCGGGTGCTGCAGAAGACGCCGTCCGGCTTCGACGTGTCGGTGTGGGAGTTCTTCTGGCCGCTGATCACCGGCGCCGCGCTGGTGGTCGCCCGGCCGGAGGGCCACAGGGATCCGGCGTACCTGGCACGGCTGATCCGCGAACAGGGCGTGACCACCACGCACTTCGTGCCGTCGATGCTCCAGGTGTTCCTGGAGGAGCCGGCCGCCGCGCGGTGCACAAGTCTGCGCCGGGTGATGTGCAGTGGTGAGGCACTGCCGTCGTCGGTGGCGGCACGCTTCCACGAGGAGCTGTCGGCGGAGCTGCACAACCTGTACGGGCCGACGGAGGCCTCGGTCGACGTCACGGCCGGGCCGGTGGTGCCGGGCGCCGACCGGGTGGTGATCGGGCGTCCGGTGTGGAACACCCGGACCTACGTCCTCGACGCGGCGCTGCGGCCGGTGCCGCCCGGTGTGGCGGGAGAGCTCTACCTCGCGGGCGTCCAGCTCGCCCGTGGCTACCTCGACCGACCCGGCCTCACGGCCGAGCGGTTCGTCGCGGACCCGTACGGCGGGCCGGGCGCACGGATGTACCGGACGGGCGACCTGGCCCGCTGGCGGGCGGACGGCACGCTCGACTTCCTCGGCCGCACCGACCACCAGGTCAAGATCCGTGGTGTGCGCATCGAGCCCGGCGAGATCGAGGCGGTGCTCGCCCGGCACGGGTCCGTCGCCCACGCGGTCGTCGTCCCGCACGAGCAGCGGCTCGTCGCGTACGTCGTCCCCGCCGCGGGAGGGGCCGCCGACCCGGCGGTGCTGCGGGCCCACACCGCCGCCGCCCTGCCGGACCACATGGTGCCCGCGGCCGTCGTCGCCCTCGACGCGCTGCCGCTGACGTCCAACGGCAAGCTGGACCGCCGGGCGCTGCCCGCACCCGACTTCACAGCGGGCAGCGGCGCGGGCGGCCGGGCGGCCAGTCCGCGTGAGGAGATCCTCCGTGGTCTGTTCGCCCAGGTGCTGGGGGTGGACCGGGTCGGCGTCGACGACGACTTCTTCGCCCTGGGCGGCCACTCGCTGCTGGCCATGCGGCTGGTCGCCGGGGTCCGGGCCGCGTTCGGGTCGGAGGTGTCGCTGCGCACGGTGTTCGACGCGCCGACGGTGGCCCGGCTCGCGCGACGGCTGGCCGACACGGCGGACGCGGGGGCCACGCCCCGCCCGGCGCTGACGGTCAGGGAGCGTCCCGAGCGGCTGCCGCTGTCCTCCGCGCAGCAGCGGCTGTGGGTGCTGTACCAGGTGGAGGGCCCCAGCGCGACGTACAACATCCCCTCGGCCTGGCGGCTGACGGGTGCCCTTGACGTCGAGGCGCTGCGGGCGGCCGTGCACGACCTGGTCGTCCGGCACGAGACGCTGCGCACGGTCTTCCCCGACGACGAGGGCCGGGCCCACCAGCTGGTCCTGGCGCACGACGAGGTGAACGTCCCGTTCGAGGTCGTCGACACCGACGACGAGCTGCTGCCCGAGCTGTTGGCGGAGGCGGGCGCGTACGGCTTCGCGCTGGACCGTGAACTCCCGTTGCGGGTGCATGTGTTCCGCACGGGTGAGGAGGAGTGGACGGTCCTGCTGCTCCTGCACCACATCGCCGGGGACGAGTGGTCGCAGGGGCCGCTGAACCGGGACCTCGCGCTCGCCTACGCCGCCCGGTCGGCCGGACGCGCGCCCGCGTGGGAGCCGCTGCCCGTCCAGTACGCCGACTACACGCTGTGGCAGCGGGACGTTCTCGGCGACGAGAAGGACGAGACCAGCCTCGCGGCACGCCAGGTCGCGTACTGGAAGCAGGCGCTGGCCGGGCTGCCCGAGGAGCTTGCGCTGCCCGTGGACCGGGCCCGCCCGCTGGAGTCCACCTACCGGGGCGGCGCCGCCGATCTCTCGCTGGACGCCGAACTCGCCGCCGCCCTCGACACGTTGGCCCGGGACAACGGGGTCAGTGTGTTCATGGTGCTCCAGGCGGCCGTGGCCACCCTCCTGTCCCGGCTCGGCGCGGGCGACGACATCCCCATCGGCAGCCCGATCTCCGGGCGCACCGACGCGGGGCTGGACGACCTGGTCGGGTTCTTCCTCAACACGCTGGTGCTGCGCACCGACACCTCCGGGGACCCGACGTTCCGGGAGCTGCTCGGCCGCGTCCGGGAGACGGACCTCGCGGCGTTCGACCACCAGGACGTGCCGTTCGAGCGGCTGGTGGAGGTCCTCAACCCGGCCCGTTCGCTCGCCCGTCACCCGCTGTTCCAGGTGATGGTGGTGTATCTCGCGGCCGACGGTGAGGACACCGGGCTGCCCGGCCTGGCCGCCCGCCGGGACGACGTGGCGCAGACGACCGCCAAGTTCGACCTGTCCTTCGACTTCGTCGAGCGCGGCGACGGCACGGGCGTGGACGGTGTTCTGGAGTACAGCGCCGATCTGTTCGACGCGGCCACGGCCCAGTCCTTCGCGGACCGGCTGCGGCGCGTCCTGCGCTCCGTGACCGCCGATCCAAACACCCCGCTCGGCCTCGTCGACATCCTCGCTCCGGACGAGCGGGAGCGGCTGGTCGGCGGCTGGAACAGCGCGCCGGTCGCCGGTGGACCCACCACGGTGCCCGCGCTCTTCGAGGAGCGGGCGCGCCTCCACGGCGACCTGCCCGCCGCTGCCTCCGACGGCGTCGAGCTGACCTTCGCGGAACTCAACGCGGGCGCCAACCGGTTGGCCCGGCTGCTGGTGGAGGAAGGCGCCGGTCCCGAGCGGTTCGTCGCGCTCGCGCTGCCGCGCACCGCGCACTTCCTCACGGCCGTCCTCGCGGTGCACAAGGCGGGCGCCGCGTATCTGCCGCTCGACCCGGACGCCCCGGCGGAGCGCAACGCCGATGTCCTCGCCGACGCCGGGCCGGTCCTCACCCTGACGACCCGTGAGTCGGGCGCCGGCCTGCCCCCCGGTGTCGCGTCGTTGCGGCTGGACGACCCCGGCATCCGGGAGCGGCTCGCGGCCCAGGACCCGGCCGACCTCACCGACGCCGACCGCCGTGCCCCGCTGACACCCCGTCACCCGGCATACGTCATCTACACCTCGGGCTCCACGGGCCGCCCCAAGGGCGTGGTCATCACGCACGAGACGCTCGGCAACCTCTTCCACAGCCACCGCGAGACGCTGTACGAACCGGCGATCGAGGCGGCCGGGCGGCGGCATCTGCGGGTCGGTCACGCCTGGTCGTTCTTCTTCGACGCGTCCTGGCAGCCGCAGCTGTGGCTGCTGGACGGGCACTGCGTCCATGTGCTGTCGGAGGAGGTCCGGCGCGACCCGGAGCTGGTCACCGAGGCCGTGCTCCGGCACCGCTTCGACTTCCTGGAGGTCACGCCGTCGTTCTTCGCGCAGATGGCCGACAGCGGGCTGCTGCGGGGCGGCGACTGCCCGCTCGCGGTCGTCGGCGTGGGCGGCGAGGCCGTCCCGGTGGCGCTGTGGAAGCGGCTGTCCGAACTGCCCGGCACCGAGGCGTTCAACCTGTACGGGCCGACCGAGTCGACCGTGGACGCCCTCGTGGGACGCGTCCGCGACAGCGAACGGCCGCTCGTGGGGCGGCCGGTGGCCGGCACCCGGGCGTACGTCCTCGACGACCGGCTGCGGCCGGTGCCGCCCGGTGTCCCCGGTGAGCTGTACCTCGCGGGCGGCGGTCTCGCCCGCGGCTATCTGGGCAGCCCCGGTCTGACGGCCGAGCGGTTCGTGGCCGATCCGTTCGGCCCGGCCGGATCCCGGCTGTACCGCACGGGCGACCTGGCCCGCTGGACCACCGACGGGCGGATCGACTACCTCGGCCGCGCCGACGACCAGGTCAAGATCCGTGGTTTCCGTATCGAGCCCGCCGAGATCGAGGCCGCGCTGACCGCCCACCCGGAGGTCGGCCAAGCCCTGGTGACGGTCCATCAGGACGGGCCGCGCAAGCTGCTCGTGGCCTACGTGGTGCCGACCCCGGGCAGTGCGCCCGAGCCGGCGGCGCTGCGCGCCCATGTCGCCGGCCGGCTCCCCGACCACATGGTCCCGGCGGCCGTGGTCACGCTGCCACGGTTCCCGCAGCTGGCCAACGGCAAGCTGGACCGGTCGGCCCTGCCCGCGCCCGACTTCTCCGCGCTGTCCTCGGGGCGGGCACCCGAGACCCCCGTGGAGGAGCTGCTGTGCACGGTCTTCGCGGAGGTGCTGGGCCTCGAACGGGTCGGTGTGGACGACGACTTCTTCGCCCTCGGCGGTGACAGCATCGTCGCCATGCAGCTCGTGGGGCGGGCCCGTGCGGCGGGCCTGCGGATCAGCCCGAGGCTGGTGTTCCGGCACCGTACGGTCGCCGCGCTGGGCACGGTGGCCGAGGCGGCCGACGTGTCCGCGCCGCGCCCGGCGGACGACGGCACCGGCACGGTGCCGCTCACCCCGGTCATGCACTGGCTGCGCGAACTGGGCGGCCCCTTCGCCTCCTACCACCAGGCGGCCCTGGTCCGCACACCGGCGGCCCTGGACCTGCCCGGTCTGACCGCCGTCCTACGGGCGCTCGCCGACCGGCACGACCTGCTGCGCGCCACCCTCGTCCGGCCCTCCGCCGAGGACACCGCTGAGTGGTCGCTGCACGTCCCGCACGTCGGCACGGTCGACCCGGCCGACTGGATCGAGCAGGTCGACGTCCGCGGCCTGGACGCGACCGCGCTCGGCAAGTCCGTGCGGGAACGCACCGTCGCGGCACGGGCGTTGCTCGACCCGGACGCCGGGACCATGGTCAGGGCCGTGTGGTTCGACGCCGGCGACTCCCCGGGGCGGCTGCTGCTGATGGGCCACCACCTCGTCGTGGACGGTGTGTCATGGCGGGTGCTGCTGCCGGACCTGGCGGCCGCCTGGCAGGACGTGTCGGCCGGGCGGCCCGTGGGGCTGCTGCCCGTGGAGACCTCGTTCGCCCGCTGGTCGAGGCTGCTCACGGAGCTGGCCCAGCGGCCCGAGCGGGAGGCCGAACTCCCCGTGTGGGAGGCGATTCTCGCGGGCGGCGCGGCCTCCCTGCCGCTCGCGCGGGACCGGGACCCCGACCGCGACACCAGTGCCACCCGGCGCGAGGTTGTCCTCCGACTGCCGGCCGAGCACACCGGTCCGCTGCTGTCGGCGGTGCCGGCCGCGTTCGGCGCCGCCGTCAACGACGTACTGCTGGCGGGGCTCGCGCTCGCCTTCGCGGACCGGCGGCGCCGGGACGGCGGTACGGACACCTCCGTCCTCGTGGACCTCGAAGGCCACGGTCGCGAGGAGGAGTTGGGCGGAGACGGCATCGATCTGTCGCGTACGGTCGGCTGGTTCACCAGCGTCTACCCGGTCCGGCTGGATCCGGGTCCGGCCGACCCCGCCGAGGCCTTCGCCGGGGGCCCGGCGGCGGCCGAGGCCGTGCGCCGGGTGCGGGAGCACCTGACGGCGCTGCCCGCGAACGGGGTCGGCTACGGGATGCTGCGGCACCTCAACCCCCGCACCCGCGAGGTGCTGGCCGCCTACGAACCGCCGCGCGTCGAGTTCAACTACCTGGGCCGGTTCGGCATCCCCGAGGAGACGGACTGGTCGTACGCGCCGGAGGAGGACGCGGCGGACATCGGCTCGGACGACGCGATGCGGGAGGGTCACGCGCTGGAGATCAACGTGGTCGCCGAGGACCGGGCGGACGGGCCGGTGCTGGCCGCGCACTGGTCGTATCTGGAAGGACTGCTGCCGCGCGACACGGTCCAGGATCTCGCCGAGACCTGGTTCCGGGCCCTCCGGGGGCTCGTCGCGTGGGCCGAGCGGAACCCGAAGTGACAGAAGCAGTGAGTGAAGTCGGAAAGAGGAGTGGCATGAGCAACCCGTTCGAGGACCCCGAGGGCACGTACCTGGTGCTGGTCAACGACGAGAACCAGCACAGCCTGTGGCCGGACTTCGTGGACGTGCCGGCAGGCTGGCGGGTGGTCCACGGACCCGACTCCCGGCAGGCCTGCCTGGAGCACGTCGAGACCAGCTGGACGGACATGCGCCCGCGCAGTCTGGCCGCGTCGATGGACGGCTGACACGGGAGAGACACGAGAGGGGGGGCCGGTCTGTACCGGCCCCCCCTCGTCGTGCTGGTGTATCGCCCCTGATCGGGTCAGGAGGCGGGCTGCTCCACCTTGGTGTCCGTCTTGCCGTCGACGGCCGCCGCCAGCTGCGGCGCCAGGCGCTCGATCACGTACGGCAGGCTGAGGACGGTGCCCATGGACAGGGCGTTGCCGTAGTCGCTGGTCTCGTTGACGTAGACCTCACGGCCCTCCTTCACGACCTTCAGGTCCTTGTAGGAGGCGTCCTTGTGCAGCTTGGCGGCGTCCTTCGTGACGTCGCCGACCTGCCAGACGAGGGCGCTCTGGTCGAGCAGGTCGGTGCGCTCCTTGCTGATGTTCGCACCGAACTGATCGCCGATCACCTTGTCGAGGTCCTTGGGCAGGGTGAAGCCCAGGCCGGTCAGCAGGCGCGAGCGCGGGTCCTGGCTGCCGAAGACGAACATGCCCTCGTACGGGGTGGCCATGACGGCCGTGGCGCCCTTGAAGCCGGGGTTGGCGTCGGCGGCGGCCTTGATCTTCGCCTCGGTGTCGGCGACCGCCTTCGCGGCCTCGTCGGACTTGCCGAGCGCCTTGCCGATCGTCTCGGTCTGCTCCTGCCACGGGACGCCGTAGTCGTTGTACGCCTTCGGCTGGGCGACCACGGGCGCGAACTTGGACAGCGACTCGTACTGTTCCTTGGTCAGTCCGCCGTACACCGCGAGGATCAGGTCGGGCTTGAGGGCGGCGATCTTCTCCACCTGCGGGCCGGTGCCGGTGTCCTTCAGGACGGTCGGCGCCTCGGCGGAGCCGAGCTTGTCCTCGGCCCAGGGGCCGATGGCGCCCTTGTAGCCGCCGAGCCATTCGGTGGTGCCGACGGGGACCTTACCGAGGGCGAGGACCGAGTCCTGGTCGGTCAGGCCGACGGTGACGATCCGCTTGGGTTCGGCCTTGATCGTGGTGCTGCCGTACTTGTGGTCGACGGAGACCGGGAAGGCGGAGTCACCGGAGGTGCTCGCCTCCGCGCCGGCGCCCGACGCGTCGTCGGAGTCGGAGCCCCCACCGCACGCGGTGGCGAGGAGCAGGGTGGCGGAGGCGAGCACGACGGCGAGCCGTGGCGCTCTGCGGGAGCGGAACATCAGCGGTCCTTCGGTTCGGGTTTCTGCGGAGCGGTGCGTGTGGGGGTCTCGGG
>NZ_JARGEE010000223.1:0-15109 GCF_033794485.1 Streptomyces sp. MB09-02B | reverse complement strand
TCCGCCACCCCCGCCGCCTCCACCGTCTTCGCCCTCGAAACCCTGGACATGCCCGGCGGCACCGAGACCGTCCTGCGCGGCGGCCGCCATCTCTTCCCGCTGCTCCCCGAGGCCTTCGCCGGGGTGCGTCGCATCGGGGTCGTCGGCTGGGGGCCGCAGGGCCGGGCCCAGGCCCGCAACCTGCGTGACTCCCTCGCCGGCACCGACATCACGGTCGCGGTCGGACTGCGCCCCGGCTCCGCCTCGGCCGCCGATGCCCGCGCCCACGGTTTCACCGAGGCGGACGGCACCCTCGGCGACTGGCTCGCCGTCACCGCCGAGAGCGATCTCGTCATCCTTCTGATCGCCGACGCGGCACTCGCCGCCCACCACCGGGAGATCTTCGCCGCCCTGAAACCCGGCGCCACCATCGGCCTCTCCCACGGTTTCCTCCTCGGCCACCTCCGGGCGACCGGCGGCGACTTCCCGCCCGGCCACGGTGTCATCGCCGTCTGCCCGAAGGGGATGGGCGACTCGGTCCGCCGCCTCTACGAGCAGGGCGTCGAGATCAACGGCGCCGGGATCAACAGCAGTTACGCCGTCCACGCCGATCCCGACGGCCACGCGACCGACCGCGCCCTCGCCTGGTCGGTCGCCCTGGGCTCCCCGTACACGTTCCGCACCACCCTCGAGAGCGAGTACCTCTCCGACATCGTCGGCGAGCGCGCCCTCCTGCTCGGCGCCGTCCACGGCATCGTGGAGAGCCTCTACACCCGCCACCGGCTCGCCGGCGACGACGAGGTGACCGCGTACGAGCGTTCCTGCGAGAACATCACGGGCCCGATCGCCCGCACCATCTCCCGTGCCGGGCTCGGCGCGGTCCGCGAGGGCCTCGACGCGGACGGCCGGGACGTCTTCGACCGCGCCTACACGGCCGCCTACGGACCCGCCTGTGAGATCGTCGGGGAGATCTACGACGAGGTCGCCGACGGCACCGAACTGCGCAGTGTCGTCCTGGCCGAAGGCCGCCTCGGCGCCCGCCCGATGAGTGAGATCGGCGGTTCACCGATGTGGTCGGCGACTGCCCGGGCGCACGCCCGCCGGGGAGAACGCGACCTGCCCGTCGACCCGTTCACCGCGGGCGTGTTCGTCGCCACCATGACGGCGCAGATCGACGAGTTCGTCGAGCGCGGCCACCCGTGGTCGGAGATCGTCAACGAGTCCGTCATCGAGGCCGTCGACTCCCTCCTGCCCTACATGCGTGCCCGGGACATCGCGTACATGGTCGACAACTGCTCCCGCACGGCCCGTCTCGGCGCCCGCCGCTGGGGCCCCCGCTTCCAGGCCGCCTACACGCAGATCGCCTACCCCGCCGCCGAACACCCCGCCGACGAGGCCCTGTTGGCGTCCTTCGCCGCCCACCCCGTGCACCAGGCCCTGGCGGCCGCGGCGAAGCTCCGGCCGTCGGTGGACATCTCGGTGGCCTGAGGGGTGGTCACCGCCCGGTCAGCCTGCGACGGCCGACCGGGCGGGAGCGTGTTCGGACCTGTGCCCACGCGTGGCGGGCCTGCGTCCGGTGTCGAACGGCTGCGCGGTGTCGAGCGTCAGCCCGGTGCCGAGCGTCAGGCCGGTGTCGAGCGTCAGGCCCGTGTCGTACGGCGAGATCTTCGGTACCGCGGCCGAGGACGCCGGCAGGGTGAACCACACGACCTTCCCCGTCTCGCCGTGCGGCCGCACACCCCAGCTCTCGCTCACCGCGGCGACCATCGCGAGCCCGCGGCCGCAGGTGGCGAAGGGATCCGCGTCCTGGACGACCGGGAGGCGGGGGTCGTGGTCGTGCACCGAGACCGTGAGCCGGCCGAGGAGCAACTCCATCTCCACGGTGCACGTCTTGTCCGGTTCCGCGTGCCGGTGGACGTTGGACAGCAACTCGGTCACCCCGAGTGCGGCCCGCTCTATCAAGGGATCCAGATGCCAGTAGCGCAATTGCGCAGATACGATTCTGCGGACCTGGCCGATCCGCGACGGCAGGGCTTGGAGCTCCACCGTGCAGTGCCTGCTTTGCTGGCTGATCACGGCTGCGACTCCCCGAATTGAGTCCGGAAGAAGATCGGAGTACGGATCCAGCGAGGTGGCTGGGCGAAAAACGCCGCCTGCTGTGGTGCGGCCGCCTACGACTGCCGCCTGGGGCGGAGGCAGGAGCCGCCGCCTGCTCGTGGGGTGGCTGTCGGCGACCGCCGCCCGCTGACGTGGCCGGCGGGCTGGTTCGCAGCGTTATCGCCGGTAAACCCAGAGTGACGTGAGACCAGAGTGACTCAGGGGGCCCGGTCCCGCAACTCGCGGTTCGTCAGCCGCTGCGACCGGCCGCCCTGCGCACCGCCTCTATGAAGCGGCGCGCGGACGGTGGGCCGGGCTTGCCCGGAGCGGGGTCGTGCTCGTTCAGCGTGAGCGTGTAGCGCGTGCCGTTGACATCGGCCAACGCCCGGTCCTCGTTGGCGAACCAGGGCTTCGAGGCCCGGACCGCCTGGACCGGCGCGCTGTCGATCTCGCTGCCGTAGCTGGTGAGCAACTGCAGTCGGCCGTCCTCGATCCGGACCTGCCCCGCCCGGGTGAGCTGTCGCAACCTCTTCCCGATCCGCACGCCCGTGGCCGTGAACTCCGGCTCGGCCATGTACCCCGCCCCCTAGTGCGCTTCGGCTGTGCCCTGTCGTCGTCTGATCCGTCGCGGACCGTGATCCAGTGTGCCCGAGGTCGCCTCCCCCTGGACGGCTCCGGCGGCGTCGACTCGGCCCGTGCGGTGAAGTCTGCACGTCCCCCGCGTCGAGCACCAGTGCGCACGGTGGACCGGGGGCGGGGTTCCGGCGCATGCGCGGCATGCGCCCCCCATGCGCCCCGCGCATCCTCGCCACAGGAGTGCCTTTGAGGGGCCCAAAGGCATGTTTATGCAGGTGAGAAGCGTGCGGATGGTGTCTATCATCGGGACGTCCGACGCCGCGATCCGCCGTCGGCGCACTGCCTGAGGAGCATGCCGTGAGCACCGCCCACCCCACTCGTCCTGGCGCCACCCTCGACGTCGATCACAGCGACACCGAGTACCGCGGCTGGCTCAAAGAAGCCGTCCGCAAGGTCCAGGCCGACGCCAACCGCTCCGCCGACACCCACCTGCTGCGCTTCCCCCTGCCCGAGAGGTGGGGCATCGACCTCTATCTGAAGGACGAGTCGACCCACCCCACCGGCAGCCTCAAGCACCGCCTCGCCCGCTCCCTCTTCCTCTACGGCCTGTGCAACGGCTGGATCCGGCCGGGCCGGCCCGTCATCGAGGCCTCCAGCGGTTCCACGGCCGTCTCCGAGGCGTACTTCGCCAAACTGATCGGCGTCCCCTTCATCGCCGTCATGCCCCGCACGACCAGCGCCGAGAAGATCCGTCTGATCGAGTTCCACGGCGGACGCTGCCACTTCGTCGACGACTCACGGAAGATGTACGAGGAGTCGGCCCGTCTCGCGGTGGAGACCGGCGGCCACTACATGGACCAGTTCACCTACGCCGAGCGGGCCACGGACTGGCGGGGCAACAACAACATCGCCGAATCCGTCTTCCGCCAGCTCCGCCTGGAGCGCTTCCCCGAGCCCGCCTGGATCGTCGCCACCGCCGGGACGGGCGGCACCTCCGCGACCATCGCCCGCTACGTCCACTACATGCAGTACGACACCCGCATCTGTGTCGCCGACCCGGAGAACTCCTGTTTCTTCGAGGGCTGGACCACCGGCGACCCGGACGTCACCTGCGACTGCGGCTCCCGCATCGAGGGCATCGGCCGCCCCCGAATGGAGCCCAGCTTCGTCCCCGGCGCCGTCGACCGCATGATGAAGGTCCCCGACGCCGCCAGCGTCGCCGCCGTCAGAGCCCTGGAGAACGCGATCGGCCGCAAGGCCGGCGGCTCCACCGGCACGGGCCTGTGGAGCGCCCTCAAGATCGTCGCGGAGATGGTCGCCGAGGGCCGCCGGGGCAGCGTGGTCACCCTCCTGTGCGACCCGGGCGACCGCTACCTCGACAAGTACTACTCGGACGAGTGGCTGGGACAACAGGGCCTGGACATCGAGCCGTACGCGACGGCGATCGACAGGCTGCTGACGACGGGCGAGTGGACGGACTGAGGGCGCCCCTTCACTGCCGGCCACAGCCGCGCCCCTGCAAGGGGCGCGGGGAACCGCGCGACCAGCCACACTCGACCGCGGTCACAGGCCGTCCTCACTCACAACGCTGCTCAGTCGTCCGAGGCGTCGTCGAAGTCTTCCCCCGCCACCACCAGCCGCCGCAGATGCTCGGAGATCTCCGCCCGCGCCTGCGCGGGCAACCCCGCGTCGGTCACCAACGTGTCCACCTGCTCCAGCGCGGCGAACGAACTCAGCCCCACCGTCCCCCACTTGGTGTGGTCGGCCACCACCACGACCCGCCGCGCCGACTGCACGAGACGCCGGTTCGTCTCGGCCTCCGCCAGGTTCGGCGTCGACAGACCCGCCTCGACCGATATCCCGTGCACACCCAGGAAGAGCACATCGAAGTGGAGCGCCGCGATCGCCTGGTCGGCCACGGGCCCCACCAGCGAGTCGGACGGCGTCCGCACCCCGCCGGTGAGCACGACGGTCGCCGCACCCTGCCGGGGGCCCGTCGTGCGCTGGGCGGCATGGAAGACGTCGGCGACCCTCACCGAATTGGTGACCACGGTCAGATCCGGGACGTCCACGAGCCGGTGCGCCAGCGCGTACGTCGTCGTCCCGCCCGACAGGGCGATCGCCGAACCCGGCGCCACCAGCTCCGCGGCCGCCCGCGCGATGTCCTCCTTGGCGGTCAGCTCCAGCCCGGACTTCGCCTCGAAACCAGGCTCGTGCGTGCTCGCCTCGGCGACCGGCACCGCGCCGCCGTGCACCTTCTCCACCGCGCCCTGACGGGCCAGCGCGTCCAGATCGCGACGCACGGTCATGTCCGACACACCGAGTTTGCGCGTCAGCTCGTTGACCCGGACCCCGCCCCGCCGTCGTACCTCGTCGAGGATCAGGGCTCGGCGCTGCTCCGCGAGGAGGTTCTGGTTCTCACTCACGCTCGCTCCGGTCCTCTCGCCCCATCACGCCCGACACGCCTTCCCTACCCCCTCCGACAAGGACATTTCCCGTCCCCGGTCCCGAGGACGTCCCATATTCGCACGCTCCATCACCGCTGACGCCATTCCTTGCACAGTCGCGTGCACGTCACGCCCCGTTTCTCGCGCCCGCCACTATCACACGGATCGGGGAGATTCGGTGATCACAGGTGTATGACGTCCGATCAGGGGCGATCATGAGTGCCTGCACATCACACCTGACTTGTGGCGCCTCACGGGGGAAGCGGAACAGTGGATCGTGCGAGGGAACATACGACACATACGGAACCCGGGGAACATCCAGCATCGCAGGACGACGGCCGACACCCGTATTCCGGCCGTTCCACGACGGACGGGACCGCCCTCGAACTCCTGGTCCACGGGGTCGGCGGCACCACCCCCGAACGCATGCTGGACGATCCCCGCACGGTCCGCGTCACCGGCGACGACACGGCCGCGGTCTTCCGGCGCATCGACGACGCCGACGCGGAGAAACGTCCCGCCGACTACCGTGGCAGGCCCGTCCCCGAGGCCTACGTCTGGTGCAACCTCACCTCCGGGAACAGCTCGCGCGCCCTGTGGCTGTTGCTGCTGCCGTTCATGGTCGTCAACCTCGCCCATTGGATGCGCCCCAGCACCCGCGGCCGTCGACGCACGGTACGCCTCTACGGCCTCCTCGTCCGCCTGACCGGACTGACCCTGACCGTGCTGCTCGTCGCGGCGGCCTGCGAGGTCGCGCTCGACCTGACCGCCTGGCAGTGCGCCGGCGCACGCGCGTGCGCGGAGGCGCACACGTGGCTCGGCTTCCTCTCTCCCACCGTCTCCGACGGCGGCTGGTGGAGCCGGCCCGGCCGCCGCCTCGCCGTGGCGGCCCTGGTGCCCACCGCGCTGACGGGTCTCCTCTGGTACCTCTCGCACCGCACCTGGAGCGAGTACGAGTCCCAGCGCCCCATGGACCGCGACGACGACCGGCCCGAGGATGAGAAAGAGGCACCCGACGCACCCGAGGCCGGCGCCGCGACACCCATCGCACCCGACGTCGAGGACACGGCCCGCGTCGCACTCGGCCGGCCCGGCTTCTGGTACGGGCGCCGCCTCGTCGCCAGGCTCCGCGCCGCCCACGCGGCGGCCGGGTTCCTGACCGTCGCGGCGGCCGTCGGCACCCCGGCGGCCGACCACGACCGCCGAGCCGGCGGACCGGCCCTCCTGGACCTCCTGGGCTGGCTGCTGAACTCGGCACTCGTGCTCCTGGCGGTGAGCGTCGTCTGGGTGGTCTGCCGCAGAGGTCGCAGCGAGCGGCGCCTCGACCAGCACCTCGACGAGAACCTGGTCCGCCGCCTGCCCGCCTGCTCGATCGCCGTGCTCGTCCTCGCCGTGGTGTACGCGGGGTGGTCGCGCCCCGGCTGGAGGTCGACGGGCCGGCTGCCGGGCGACCTGGCCTTCGGCGGGATCACCCTGGTGCAGAGCCTCCTCGTCATCGCGCTCGGTGTGGTCGCCCACACCCTCTACCGCTCCCGCCCCGACCCGCGCACCGCCATGTACGGCCTGGCCGGCCCCGCCGTCGCGATGCTCGCCTGCGCCCTCGGCGGCGTGATGTCCGCCGGTGTCGCCCAGCGGGTGGCCGACTGGCTGGGCGGCACCGAGGACGCCCTCTCCGGCCCACCCGTCCTCCTGACCTGGCAGGCCTCCGTCATCCCGCCCCTCCTCCTGGTCCTCCTCGGCCTCCTGGGCTGGCTGACCCGCCGCACCTGGGTCCTGCGCGCAGCGGAGACGGCGGCGGTGGAGCGGGAGTACGGCCTGGCGGGAGAACGGCCTCAGGAGCAGGGCATGGGACGACCGGGCCCGGACGGAGGGCCGGAACGGGACAGCGCGCCGCCCTACGAGGAGCAGGAGGCGCAGGACGCCGGGCGCACCCGGCGCATCGCGCGCACCCGCGCCATGGCGGCCCTCACCGACCGCGCGCCCCGCATCGTCGCCGTCACCTCCGCCGTGACCCTGCTGCTCGGCGCCGCCGCCCTCACCGGTGCCCTGGTGACGGGCGAGACACCGGCGAAGGCGGCGCACGGCTCGTACGACTTGATCGCGGGGGCCGCGCACACCGCACAGGCACTGGGGTCCTGGCTGATCGGCGTGGGGTTCCTGCTGTTCGTCACCTGGGGCCGCCGGGCCTACAAGGACGCCTCCGCGCGGCGCACGATCGGCATCCTCTGGGACGTGGGCACCTTCTGGCCCCGCGCCGCACATCCGTTCGCACCGCCCTGCTACGCCGAGCGGGCCGTCCCCGACCTGACCTGGCGCATGGCCACCTGGACCCGCACCACCGGCGGCCGGCTCGTCCTCTCCGGCCACTCCCAGGGCAGCGTCCTCGCGGCGGCCGCGGCATGGCAGCTCACCCCGTCGGTCCGCCGCCGCGTCGCGCTGCTCACCTACGGCTCACCGCTGGAGCGGCTGTACGGGCGCTGGTTCCCCGCCCACTTCGGCCCCGAGCCCCTCGCCGCCCTCCACCGCGAGGTCGACTGCTGGCGCAACCTGTACCGCCGCACCGACCCCATCGGCGGCCCCGTGCGGCTGACGAGCCGGCACGGACCGCAGGTCGACGCCGAGCCCTTCACGGACCCACTTGCCTACGGCCGCACCGGCGCCCACCCGTTGCCCGCCCCGATCCTCGGCCACTCCGACTACCAGGCGGACCCGGCCTTCGTGGCCGAACGCAAACACCTGCTGGACCGACTCGGCACCGAACTGCCGGGCCCGCGGACCTCGGCCTAGTCCGGGCAGGTGACATCCCGCGCGGGGCGTTCGCCCGTGGTCAGGAACACGGTCACGGCGCGGTTGCCGCAGGCGTTGCCCGTGCCCAGGTAGACGCCGTGACCGCCCCGCTCGACCGTGACGAGCCGCGCCCGGTCACCGAAGGCCCGACGCATCCGCAACGCGCCGACGTACGGGGTGGCCGGGTCCCGGCGGTTCTGGATCATCAGGATGTTGGACGGTCCCCGGTCGGTGAGCCGGGTGGGCTTGTCGACGGGGGTGTCCTTCCAGAAGGCGCAGGGGAGAACGTTCCCCGGCAGGCCGGCGGTGAGCGGATACCGCGCCCGGTTCGCGGCCACCGCCCGCTCGTACCCGGCCACTGACCGAGGCCAGCGCACATCGTTGCAGATCACGGCCATCGTGACGGCGGCGTCCTCGTCGCCGAGCGGTCCGGCGACCTCCGGCGGCAGCACCGGAGTAGCGCCCGGCGTCATGGCCGCCCGCATCAGCCCCGCCAGCCGGGGGAACGAGGCGTCGTTGTAGAGCGAGTCGTACATGACCTGCCGTAGCAGGTTGCCGGTGAGCGGCACGCCCGGTGTCGTCGACGCCCTCGGGGCGCCGTCCAGCTCCGCCGCCAGGGAGAGGAACAGCGGACGGACCTCCTCGGCCCGCCCCGCGAGCCGCAGGCCCTCCGCGTCCCGGGCCGGATCGGCGGCCCAGGCCGCGAAGTCCGGGAACCGGTCCTCCGCGCCGACCGCCATGTTCGCCACCCACGCCCTCTCGACCCGGCGGGGATCGGGGTCGTCGTTGCTGTCCAGCACCCAACGGTCCGTGCGCTGTGGGTACTTCTGCGCGTACACGGCGCCGACATAGGAGCCGTACGAGATGCCGTACGCCGACAGCTTTTCCTCGCCCAGGGCCTGCCGCAGGCGGTCGATGTCGCGTACCTCGTTGGCGGTGCTGAAGCTGCGCAGCACCGCACCGCCGTTGCGGGCGCACGACTCGGCGGTGCGGCGGGAGCGGGCGACGTTCTCCGTGATGGAGCCGTCCGGCGCGGGCCAGGGTCGCAGCGTCACCAAGTGCCGGTCTGCGGCGGGGAGTTCACAGGACGCCCGGGTGCTGGCGCCTACGCCACGAGGATCGAGGCTCACGATGTCGTACGCGGCGCCGAGTTCCCGGCGCAGCGCCTCGCCCTGCCGGGTGAGTCTGGCGATGCCGGAGCCGCCCGGGCCACCGGGCAGCACGAGCAGGGTGCCGCGCCGGGCCGCGGGGCGTTCGCTCGGCAGCCGGGACACCGCGATGCTCAACAGGGGCCCGTCGGGGGTCCGGTAGTCGACCGGTACGTTCAGTTCGGCGCACTCCTGCCCGGCCGGACCGCCGGGCTGGGCACACGGGCGCCAGGCGAGCGACGGTAAGGACGAGGCGGCGAGGGCCGGGGGAGTGGCCGTCAGCACGGTGCCGACGACCGAGGCGGTGAGCGCGAGGACCAGGGCGTTCCGGGTGCGAGCTGTCATGGCCCCATGCTGTCCAAGGGGCCACTGCCGCCCCATCCGGCAGACCGGTCACTCGGGGGTGGGGCTTGCCCCCGCCCCGCAGACCTGCCGACCCCCGGCCTACGGCAGCTCCGGCAGGTCCTCCGCGAACAGCAACGTCAGGTCGTCCGTGCTCGGTTCGTCGACCTGGGCCACCCGGCTCGCGTGCCGCTCGACCATCGCCTCGAAGGTCTGCCGCGCGGTACGGCCGTTGCCGAAGGCCGGGCCCTTGGGGAGGGCGGTGAAGTACTTCAGCAGGCCGTCTCCCGCGCCCGGCGCCAGCCGGTACTCGTGCTCCTCGGCCTGCTGCTCCACGATCCGCAACAACTCGTCGGGTACGTAGTCGTCGAAGGTGATGGTCCGTGAGAAACGGGACGCCACACCGGGGTTGACGGTGAGGAAGCGCTCCATCTCGGCCGTGTAGCCCGCCACGATCACCACGACCGCGTCGCGGTGGTCCTCCATCAGCTTCACCAGCGTGTCGATGGCCTCCTTGCCGAAGTCCCTTCCCGAGTCCTCCGGCGACAGCGCGTACGCCTCGTCGATGAACAGCACACCGCCACGGGCCCGTTCGAACGCCTCCTGGGTGCGGATGGCCGTGGAGCCGATGTGCTCGCCGACCAGGTCCACCCGGGACACCTCGACGAGATGGCCCTTCTCCAGGACGCCGAGCGAGGCCAGGATCTCGCCGTAGAGGCGGGCGACCGTGGTCTTGCCGGTGCCGGGGGAGCCCGTGAACACCAAGTGCCTCTTGACCGACGCGGCCTTGAGGCCGGCCTGCTGGCGGCGGCGGCCCACCTCGATCATGTCGGTGAGGGCACGGACCTCGCGCTTGACGCTGTCCAGGCCGACCAGCGCGTCGAGTTCGCCGAGGACGGCCTTCGAGGTCCGCGTCGACGGCTCGGGCTCCACCGGGGGTACGGCGGCCGGTGGCTGTTCGGTGGTGCGCTGCCCCGGGATCGAGCCCAGCAGACCGGGCGACTGGGCCGTGGTCTGCGTGGCCGTCTCCCGGGTGGCCGGGGGCCGCACGCCCGCGCTCTCGTCGCTCGCGCAGTCCTCGACGACCGGCCCGCCTCCGGCGGTGCCGGGGCCGCCGTCCGCGAACTCGTAACCACCGCGCGCGCAGCGTTCCGTACGGCATTTACGCAGGGTCGACCGGCAGCCGTCGATGATGTGGAAGCCGTAGCCGCCGCTGCCCGTGACCCGGCAGTCGAGGAAGCTGCCGCGGCCCTCGGCGGAGACGTAGAAGCCGGCCTCGGCCGGCGAGGTCACCGTGCAGCGCTCGATGGTCGGGTCGGCGCCCTTGGTGACGATCACGCCGGTCTGGGTGCCGTCCACGGTGCAGTTGTTGAGGGTGCCGCCGCTGCCGTGGTCGCGGAACCAGGCGCCCGTCGCGGCGTCCCGGATCCGGCAGTCGTCGAGCTGCGCGGTGGCCCCGTCGCTCACCGACACCGCCGTGTTCCGCACCTGCGACAGATCGCTGTCCACGACGTCCGCGCGCGAGCCCCGGTCCAGCACGAACAGGGCGTCCGGCACGTCGTGCACCCGGCAGGACTCCAGCACGACCGTCGCGCCGTCGCTGACCCAGACCGCCGGGTAGTCGCCGGTGCTGTCGAAGATCTCGCACTGGTTGGCGTCCACCCGGGTGCCCGGGTCCCACACCGACAGGCCGTTGCGCCCGAACTGCCGGACCGAGGTGCGGGTCAGCGTGAGGACCGAGCGCGAGCGCAGATCGACCGCGTTCTCCGGGATGTCGTGGATGCGGCAGTCCGCGAGGGTGAGCACCGCGTCCGTGTCGAGCGTGACCCCGTCGGCCGTGGTCCGGTGCACATCGCAGTCGGTGAGATGGGCCGTGGCCCGCCCGGTGATCTGCACACCGCTGCCGCGCACCTCGTAGACCTCGCAACCGACGGCCTCCAGCGCGGAGTTCTCCCCGGTCGCCGTCAGACCGGAGCCCGAGGCGTGATGGATCCGGCAGCGCTCCAGCCGGGGGTGGCCGCCGCCGCGCACCGCGACTCCGGCCTGGCCGGCCGCGACGACCTCGCACTCCTCGAACACGCCCCCGCCGCCGTCGACCACGGCGATACCGATCCCGGCCGGGTTGTCGACCGTGCAGCGGCGGACCGTGGGGCGGGCGCCGCCGCGTACCTCGATGCCGGCCGCGGAGCGGGTGACGATCCGCAGATCCAGCAGTTCGGGGGTGCCCTCCTCGACGAGCAGTGCGGGCGCCGCCGCGTCCTGGCCCTCCACGTGCAGGTCCTGCACGACGGCCGAGGCGGAGACGGTCAGCGGTACGCCGTCGGCGGGCGCGATGCGCACCGAGCCGGGCGAACCCTCGGGGCCGCGCAGCGTGACCCCGCGCCGCACCACGAGGTTCTCCCGGTACGTGCCCGGAGCGACGATGAGCACGTCGCCGTCGCTTGCGGCCTCCAGGGCCGCGGCGAGCGACGAGTACTCACCCGTGCGGCGCCGCCACCGCGATGTACCGGTGTGCGTCACCTGGACCGTGCCCTGTGCCATGGCGTTGCTGTGCCCCCACCTCGTGGAACGCGGGTCGATGCCGAACAGTTCGGCTGGTCGGTCCACCGTAGCGTGCGCGGGCAGGGGGAGTTGACCGGAGTGCGAAGGCGGTCAGCTGCCCGCGCCCGTCCTGCCCCAGTCCGGCCCGGCCTTGTCCCATGCCTGGTCCCAACGGGTGTAGCGGTGGCGGATCATGCGCCAGACGATCAGCCGTCTGACGCCCTCGACGAGTCCCGCGGCGAGCACCGTGGCGCCGAATCCGGCCAGTACCGCGTGGGTCGTCGCGGTGGCGGTGTCCAGGGGGCGGCCCACCGTACGGCCCTGGTCGTCCGTCCACAGCGTGAAGTGGTCGCCGGGCTGCGGGGTCTTGAGGTTCGCCATGACCGTACCGTGGCGCGGGGTGCCGTCCGGGCCGGTCCAGTCGGCGACGACCCGGCTCTGCCGGTCGCGGGTCGTCGCGGTCTCCGGATCCGGGTCCAGGGGGGAGCCGTCGACCTTCTTGACGACCGTGGCCGTGACCCGGTGACGGCTCTGCTGCTGGTCCCGCACGGACTGCTGGAGGGCGCTCTGGGCGGAGGTGCCGACGACGGCGCCGATCAGCGGCGCGGCGACGAGGATCAGCAGCAGGGCCGCGAACGCCAGCCAGGCCTCGACCAGATCGGTCGTCCGCCGCAGCGGGTTGTGACGCCAGCGCCACAGCCCGCCGAACGCCCGTAGTCCACCGATCGCCCGCACTCGCCCCACACCCCCTTACGCGCCCGTGACAGCCCCGGTCGGGGCCGGCCACACGCGGTCCCGGTCGGGAGAGAGGGAAATCACCCTCCGGCCGGCCTTCTCATGAACTTCTCACAGAGACCCAACGGTCGGGGCCAGGCCGTGTGTTCCCTGTACACGAACCGAATCGTAGGCCGAATCGTAGGCGATTGAATTTTCAAGAGGGGGTCGGGGGTTCTCTCAGGACCGCCCAGAACTCATCGGGATCGAACTCGCTATTCGAGCACCCGCACCGGATCGCCGACCCGCACCGTGCCCGGGGATTCCGGGACGAGGTTCTGCCCGAAGACCAGCGTGTCCCCGAAGCGACGGTGGCGGGCGAGGGTGCGCAGCGGCTCACGACCACGCTCGGCGGTGTCCTGGTCGGTGGTGGTCACCACGCACCGGCCGCACATCTTGGCGACCCGGAAGCGCACCTCACCGATGGCGACGCGCCGCCACCCGTCCTCGGCCCAGGCGTCCGTGCCGTCGACGACCACGTTCGGCCGGAAGCGGCTCATGGGCAGCGGGCCCTCCTCGGCGTGGTCGCCCCGTGCGACCAGGTCGTTGAGCGCGTCCATCGAGGCGAGTGCGGTGAGCAGCAGAGGGTAGCCGTCGGCGAAGCTGACGGTCTCGCCGGGGCGGGCGTACTCGGGGTCGATCGGGCGCCGCTTCGCCGGGTCGTCGAGGTGCACGAGGCGTACGGGGACGCCCAGGTAGTCGCTGAACCAGCTGTGCGCCGCGACGTCGGCGGGGACCGCCTCCACCTTGTCCCGCCAGATCTCCACGGTGGTCGTGTCGGTGGGCGCGGGCACCGGGACGGTGAGGGGCTCGCGGCCGGGTGCGGACAGCAAGAGGCCGCCGCCGGGCAGCAGCCCGGCGGCGGCCAACGCCATACGCGGATGCGGACGTTGAGTGATGACCTTGCCCGAGTCGTCGACCAGCACCCAACGGCGGTCGCCCGCCAGCCCCCAGGGCTCCACGACGGCCTCGTCGGGGGCGAAGCCCCGGGCCGCCTTCAGCGGGTGGACATGGATCGAGTGCAGTGACGGATTCCCCATGGGGTCATCCTGCCAGCAGGCTGTGACAACCCCACGCGAAACGTTGCAGATGCCTCAGTACCCGCGGTACTGCTGGCCGTTGTACGGGTCCTGCTGGTACGGGGCCGCGGGGGCCGGGCGGGGTGCCGCCGGGCGCATGGCCTCGTAGCCCGCCATCGGACGTTGTTGTTGCTGCTGCGGCTGGGCGCCGGGGTAACCACGCGGACCCGCGGACTGCTGCGGGATGTACGCGTTCGGCGCCTGCTGGAGCGGCGAGGGCTGCTGGGCCTGCGGATAGCCGTAGGCGGGCTGGGAGGGACCGGCCGGCAGCGCGGGCAGCGCCGACGGGAGGGCGGGCAGGTTGCTGCCCGGCATGTCGTACGCGGCGGGTACCCGGATCGGGGCGATCTGAGGGGTTCCCCGCTCGGCGACGAGAGAGTCGTAGATCGGGGTGTCCGCGAAGGACGAGGCGGAGTAGTAACCGCCGCCGTAGGTGGAGCGGGGGGAGGTCATGGCACATAAGTTAAGCCCACGATGTGCTGGTTGGGGAGACCGATAAGAGGGTTGTTTTCCGTGTCGGCAGTGACGCCGGATCCCCAATGCGAGCGAACTCGGCGAAAAAGGGCAGCAAAGCGCGTACTGATCGTGTAAAAGCCGAGTTCCTGGTGGGTTACCGACGGTTGACCAAGGATCTTTCGGTACGGGTTCTGGGGCATCGGGGCCCCGGGGGAATAGGTTGGGCCGACAACGGATCCGGCCGGATCCGACGGACCGCGCGGGACGCGGCCAGGTGACGATCTTCTGGATGACCATCTGATGGGGGCGGACATGTCAATGCCGAAAGGATCGAACACCGCGGTGCCGACGACCGCGCTGCGCGTGGAAGTGGGCCGGCGCTCCGGCCCGGGCGTGCCCGACGCGGACGCCTCGGCGCTGTTGCTCGTCGGTGGAAAGGTGCGCTCGGACGCCGACTTCGTCTTCTACAACCAGCCCGCCCACTCCTCCGGCGCGGTCCGGCACGAGGGCAAGCGGGACGCCGACGGCCAGGTGACCGACGCGCTCCTCGTCGACCTCGCGCGCGTGGAGCCCGCCATCGAGACCGTGGTGCTGGTCGCCTCGGCGGACGGCGGCACCTTCGGGCAGGTGCCCGGACTGCACATCCGGGTGCTCGACGAGCGGGCGGGCACCGAGATCGCCCGCTTCGACAGCGCGGACGCCGGCACCGAAACCGCTTTCGTCCTCGGGGAGTTCTACCGTCGTCAGGGCGCATGGAAGTTCCGCGCCGTCGGCCAGGGCTACAGCACCGGGCTCGAAGGCCTCGCCACCGACTACGGCATCACGGTGGACGAGCCCCAGCAGACGGCCGCACCGACGCCCGCGCCGGTGGCGGCTCCCGCCC
>NZ_JARGEE010000222.1:0-15163 GCF_033794485.1 Streptomyces sp. MB09-02B | reverse complement strand
GTCGCGGGGGTGCGGGGGCCGCGAGCGAGGCGGCGGCCGGGGGCTCACCCCCGGCCGCCGCCGACGGGGGTCAGCCGCTGATCTCCCGATGCGTGGTGCCGCCGCCGATGGCGACCTTGCGGGGCTTGGCACGCTCGGCGATCGGGATCCGCAGGGTCAGCACACCCGCGTCGTAGTCCGCCTTGATGTGCTCGGTGTCCAGGGTGTCGGCCAGCACGACCTGGCGGGAGAAGACACCCAGGGGCCGCTCGGAGAGCTCCATCTGCACGTCGTCCGCCTTGGTGACCGGGCGCCGCTCGGCCTTGACGGTCAGCATGTTCCGCTCGACGTCGACATCGATCGCGTCCGGGGACACACCGGGCAGGTCGAGGGCGATCACGTACTCCTCGCCCTCGCGGTAGGCGTCCATCGGCATCGCCGACGGGCGGGACCAGGTGCCGGTCGTGTTCACGAGCTGCTGGGTGAGGCGGTCCAGCTCACGGAACGGATCGGTGCGCATCAACATCGCAAAACACCTCCAGTGTTCGGGTCAGGCACGTTCCTGCCAATGCGTTTCACCTGCCTCTCGTTGTAACATGTCATCCAAGTGATGACAAGTGGAAAGTCATCGAGACGATGACACCGCCACGACACCGCACTGGAGGGCCCATGACCAGCGCCGATCAGCCCGCCTCCGACCACGGCGGTCTGACCCCCACGTCCTTCCTCGCGGCCGCCGCGGCGTTGGACACGATCCACGAGGCCCTGCACACCGCCCGGGCCTCCCGGGACGATGCGCGGCCCGAAGCCGACCAGGCCAGCTCACAGCAGGCGCTCGCCGCGCTCCTGTCGCTGCGCGAGGCGCGGGACCAACTCGCCGAGTGGGAAGCGGGTCTGATCGAGGCGGCCCGGGATGCGGGCGCCAGCTGGGCGGACCTCGCCCACCCGCTGGGCGTCTCCAGCCGCCAGGCCGCCGAGCGCCGCTACCTGCGGGTACGCCCCGGGCGTCCCGGCTCCACCGGCGAGCAGCGCGTACGGGCCACCCGCGACCGCCGCGCCGCCGACCGCACCGTCACCACCTGGGCCCGTGCCAACGCCGCGGATCTGCGCGGTCTGGCCGGTCGGATCACCGCGCTGACCGACCTCCCCGCCGCCGCCCGCACCCCCGTCGTCGAACTCACCGCCGCCCTCGCGGACGACGACGCCGCCGCCCTCATCGCCCCTCTGGCGGACACGCACACGTATCTGACGCCGGGCCACCCCGAGATCGCGGCCCGCGTCGACGACATCACCCGCCACACCGACCGACTGCGCCGCGCCAGCAGCGACCAGCGCCAGAACAGGACGTGATCGGCTCCCGTCGCGCGCGGCGCGGGGAGGAGGCGCGCGGAGGGGGCCCAGGGGCGCCGATGGAGCGAGGGGTCGCCCGGGTGGGGCACCAGGGCCTCAGGGGCCCGCCCGGCCCACAGCCCGGCGATCCGGCGTTTCCCCTGTCTGTCGCGCCCGCTCGATCAGGGGCGTTCGGCGCGGATGACCACCAGTTCCTCCTGGTCGTCGGCCTCCTCGATCAGGCCCTGGCGGACGAGCCAGGGGCGGCGGGAGCGCAGTACCGGGCCGTAGGGCACCTCGGCGCGGTCGACGACCGCGGCACGCAGTCCGCCGTCCCTGAGGCCCCGCAGCGTCGCGTCGGTGCCGCACAGGCCCGAGTGGACGACCAGCAGAGCCCCGCCCGGGCGGAGCATGCCGGGGGCCGCCGCGCAGAGGCGGTCGACGAACACCCGGCCGTCCCGGCCGGCCTCCCACGCCCGGGCCCGGCCCGCGCGCGGCATCCGGTCGGCGGGCGAGGGCACGTAGGGCGGATTGCTGATCACCAGGTCGTACGCGCGCCCCGCGACCGCCGCGTTCAGGTCACCGTGCCGGACGCGCACCCGCCGACGGGCGAGCAGCGCGTTGACGCGCGCCGTGACCACGGAGAGCCATGAGATGTCCACGGCGGTCACCCGGGCGCCCAGACGGGCCGCCTGTACGGCGACGGCGCCGCTGCCGGTCCCCAGGTCGAGCACCTCGGTGGAGGAGTCGATGCCCTCTCGGCACAGGGCGCGCACGAGCAGTTCGGTGTCCCACTGCGGGGCGTACACGCCCGGCGGGGTGAGCAACAGCGTCGACGTCGACACCAGCGTGAGCGCCGCCATCTGTCACCTCCGTATCACCTGCACCGCCCGGTGCGTGCCTCACTCGAGTGCCCAGAGATCCGGGGAGCACACAGTGACTACGGGTGGTCCGGCTGCTGGTCCGGCGGCACTCCTCCTCCCTCGCCTCCGCCCTTGCGGCCCTTGTCCGTGCCGTGGGCGCGGCCGCGCTCGGTCTCCGACTGGCGTGCCTTCAGCTCGGCGCTGTCCTGCGGTGTGGCACCGCCCTTGTCACTGCGCCGCTGTTCCGGCTGCTGCGGATTGGACATCTGTGACACCTCGCTCACTTCATGGGGTGGTGGAGACCGACGGGTGCCCCCCTGGGGAGGCATCCGAAGCCGTGTGGGGTTTTGTGCCGCTTGTGGGTACTCGCGGGACCGAGCGACGGTGAAGTCGCCGTCCCACTCCACGGAGGGATGGGTCCCCATGACTCAGCAAGTCAGCGAGCTGATGACAAGCGCACCGGTGACCGTCGAACCGCAGACGTCGGTGGCGACCGTGGCCCGGATGATGCGGGACGAGGACATCGGCGCCGTCCTGGTCACCGAGGGTGAGCGGCTGCGAGGGCTGGTCAGCGACCGCGACCTGGTGGTCCGCACGGTGGCCGAAGGCGGCGACCCGAACCGGACGACCGTGGCGGACGCCTGCAGCGACGACCTCGTCACGGTCGGCCCCGACGACGACGTACGCCGTGCGGTGGAACTGATGCGTGAGCACTCGGTGCGCCGTATGCCGGTCGTCGACGAGGAGCAGCACGCGGTGGGCATCGTCTCCCTCGGGGACCTGGCCATCGAGCGTGACCCCGAGTCGGCCCTCGGCGACATCAGCTCCACGAAGCCCAACAAGTAGCGCGTCCGCCGAAGGGAGCGTGCGCCATGACGACTCCTGATCCCGGCCCCCGGCGAACACCGGGAGTCGACGCACCCGGTGGTGTGCCCCCGGGTGAGACGCCACCGGGCGAAGGTGGCACCTACGGAATCTCCCATCCGGAGCCGCCCGCACCGCACAGGGGGTGGTGGTCGATGTCCCTCGTCCTGATCCTGGTGGTGGTGGCGCTGATGGTGGTCGGACTCGTCGGTATGGCCGTGGTCCTCTGAATGGCCGTGGTCGTCCTCTGACGTCGTCCGCGATCGTCCGAGGCCCGCCTGCCCGCGCGTCGCCGTCCCGTCGGCGTCCCGTGCAGCCGCGCGTTACCGCGCCCAGTCCTACCGGCCGCCACCGGACGGGTCGGTCAGGGCGATCCGCGCCGTGATGCGCTTGCCGACCGGCTCCCGCTCGACGTGGAGATCCTCGGTGACGGCCTTGACGATCTCCAGTCCGTGCTGCCCGATCCGGTCGGGGTCGGCGGCCTGTGCCGCCGGCACCGTGGGATCGCTGTCCCACACGACGATGTCCACGGTGTCGGAGGTGACCCGCAGTTCCAGGAGCACCGGACCGGGAGCGTACTTGCGGGCGTTGGTGACCAGTTCACTGACGACCAGCTGGGTGAGGTCCCGTACCCGTGCCGTGACCGGCAGGTGGTGGTCGGCGTGGGCGCGGTCGAGGAAGGCGAGGGCGTGGTGGCGGGCATCGGCGATGCAGCCGTCCTCGCCCCCCAGGGCGTATCCGGCGCGCATCATGTAGGTGTCCGGCCCGCTACAGCCGTCGCCGTCGGCATTCGATCCCACGTGTCCCGCCCTCATTCCCCCCTCACATACGCGCCCGTACCCGCGATGGTCCCATGCATGCCTCCTCGTCGGCCGCCGGCGTGCGAGGCACCGTCCGGACCGGACGAGCGGCGAAAGGGCCCGAGGGCGACTCTCCCGCCGAGTTCGGAAGCGGACCCCCGGGGCATTCGGGCGGCGCAGGCCTGCTCGCGCTCACGGAGACCCGGGGGAGGAGAGGTGTCATGGAACTGGCACGGGGAGGGAGCGGGGACGACGCGGGGTGGCTCTGGGCACTGGGTGCTCTGGCGCTGTACGTGCTGATCAGTTACGGGCTGCGGTACCGGGCCCGCGTCCGGCGCGGCTCCGTGCGGCCCGCCCGCGAGGCCCTGCACGACCTCGAGGACCGCGAGGACCCGCCGCCGCGGCAGCGCTTCGTCAGCCGCGTGATCATGCTGTGCGGCGGGGCGGCCACGGGTCTGGCCGCCTTCGCGACCAGCGGCGCCGTACGGGTCGTGGCCGTCGGGCTCACCCTGGTGGTGGGCGTGGCGGTGTGGGCGTACCACGACCACCGCGCGGAGGCGCGTGCCGCCGCGGACCCCGCGGACCGCTGACCCGCTCCCCCGGCCCGGGGCCGTGCCCCACTGTCCCGGGGTCACGGCCTCGGCCCGGGGTCCCGATCCCGGCCTGCGGGTCATGGCCCCGCTCCCGGCCTGCGGGTCACGGCCCCGGCCCGGGATCGGGCCGCACGGCCTCCGTGATGCCGGCGCGGGCCGCTTCGAGTTGGGCGGCGAACGCGATCCCCAGGAACAGCGCCACACCCGTCAGGTTGGTCCACAGCAGCAGGGCGACGAACGCCGTCAGCGGCCCGTACACGGCGCCGAACGATCCGCTCTTCGCGACGTAGAGCGCCAGCAGCCAGGTGGCCGTGACCCACAGGACCAGGTGGACCGCCGAGCCGAAGGCGAGCCAGGTGTAGCCCGGTTGGTCCCTGCGCGGGGCCCAGCGGAAGATCACCGCCGACGCGACCCAGGCGAGCAGGACGCCCAGCGGCACTTCGAGGGGGCCCCACCAGTCGAGCGACTCCGGCGGCCGGCCGAGGGCCTCCACCACCGCGTTCCGCACGGCGTCCCCGGCGACCAGGACGAGGAAGCCGAGGACCATCGGCATCCCCGCGGCGAGGGCGAGGAGCAGGGCCCGCCCGTACTTGGCGAGGAAGGGCCGGTCGCGTTCGATGCCGTAGATGCGGTTGGCGCCCCGCTCCACCTGCCCCATCGCCGAGGCGAGGTTGAGCAGGGCGAAGGCCAGCCCCAGCCACATGGCGACGGCGTTCCAGACACCGGAACCGGCGCTGCGCGCGGTGGCGTCCAGCGCGTCCTCGACGAGGCTCGCGCTGGCGCCCGGCACGATCCGGCCCACGGTGAGTTCGATGATCCGCCCCACGCTCTCCGTGTGCACGGTGGTGGCCACGCCGACCAGCGCGATGGTGAACGGCACCAGGCCGAGGACCACCTGGAAGGCGAGCGAACGGGAGTGGCTGAAACCGTCCGCGTAGCGGAACCGGGCGAACGCGTCGAGGAGCAGCCGGCGGCCCCCGTAGTGCCTCAGCGCGGTCAGCGCCTCGTCGCCGGAGAGTTCGTCCCCGATCATGTCCCGCGTCTGCGGGACGTGTACCACGGTTCCCATCGCGAGGCTCAGCCGCTCGCCGCGGCCGTCACCGTGTCGGGGTCCATCCCCGTCAACTCGACGATGCGGTGCGGCGGCACGCCCGCGGCCAGGGCGCGGCCGATCAGGCCGTCCCGGCCGTCCGCGCAGTCGCGGTAGGTGAGCAGCTCCTCCTCGATCCGGGCGAGGGGCTCCGGCGCCAACCGGTGGCGGACCCGGCTCAGTTCCTCGTCGCTCAGCGGGACGGGCAGCCGCTCCGCCCCTTCGGGAATGGCGGCCGTCTCCTCCGGTGGCAGCAGGCGCAGGCGCGCGGAGGTCGGGGTGGTCCCCTGGGCGTCCAGCCACGCGCGGACCGCGGGCGTCTCCATGCACGCGAGGTCCTCGACGGCGGCGGGGGCCACGCCGAGCGGCACGGACTCGTCGTCGAGCAGGAACAGATAGGCGTCGTCGGTCATCTTCGATCCTTTCCCCACGGCTGTCGACCGACATCCGCATACCCTCTCCCGGCCGATTCACCGTCCTGGTGACCCCGGCTCACGTGGGCGCCGGTGTCAGGCCGTTCCGCCGCGACGGCTCCGGAACCACCACACTCCGCCGCCGGCCGCGACGAGGACGGCCGCGCCGATGCCCAGCGGCACGGCCGGGGAGAGACCGTCGTCGCCGTCCGTGCTGTCCGCCGCGGGCTCCGCCGACGGCGTCCCGGCGTCCGACTCCGCCGTGGCCTCCTTCGTGGGGGCGGCCGTCGTGGGCTCCTCGGAGGCCGTGGGCGTGGGGCTGACGAGCTTCGCGCCGGGCGCGGCGGCCTTCAGGTCCAGGCGGGGTGCCGGGTGACCGTGGTGGCCGTCCTCCTCGGACTCCTCCTCCAGTTCGATCCAGCGGTCCACCTTGCCGTCGCTGTAGGACTGCAGCGTCTTGAAGAGCAGCGCCTCGGCGTCGGGCAACTGCCGTACGGTGACGACGTACTCGACGTCCTCCCCCACGGCTCGTTTCTCGCCCGAGACGGTGTAGCCCCGGCTGGTGGGAGCGAACTTCCAGCCGTCAGGGCCCTTCTCGTAGGTGATGTCGGCGGGGACGAGGCCCTTCGGCAGGATCACCTCCAGCTTGGTGATGCCGGCCGTGGTGGACTCCGACGCGGCGGAGAAGGTCAGTTCGACGTTCTGGTCGAGGGCGCGGGCGCCCTCCGCCTCGACCTCCGCGTGGGCCGCGGCGGGCACCGCGAGGGCGACGACGGACGCGAGGGCGACCGTGGTGAGCGCGCCGGATCGACGCAGGGTGCGCAGCAGGGTGGAGCGATGCACGGGGAACTCCCTTGTGTGGGTGGGCTGAAGGCTGTGGCGGGACACGGGCCGCCCCGGCGCACGCGGATCAGCCGGGGCTGACCGTCGGGCGCGGGGGTGCCGCGTTCGCCCGGGCCGTGGAGGGCGACTGAGCGTCGTCCTGGCGGAGACGGCCCCGGGAATCCGGCTGTCGTCAGACGGCGACAGCGGTCCCGACCGGTGGCCCCCGGGAGGTGATCGCGTAGGTGAGGAGGTAGCGGCGCGGCCCGCCGTCCGTACGGGCGCGACGGGCGCGGACCGGCGGACGGTACGACGGCACGGGCGGCCCGAGGAGCAGGCGGAGCGGCGCGGTCAGCCATCCGGCGAGCGCCCGCAGGATGCGGAAGGCGGCCCGCTCACCGTGGGCGAGCCAGAGGCCGCACAGCAGCGCGGCCAGCAGATGGGCGGCGAGCATGCCCGTCGAGGGCAGGCCCCCCATGACGTGCTCCAGCCCGTGCGCGACCCCCATGCCCATGGGGTCCGTCGACGGCGAGGAGGGCAGGGCTCCCGTCGCGTGGTCCATCGAGGCCATGGCGGGGACGGCACCCACCGGGTGGTCGTTCGCGTCCGTGGCCCGGGCCGTGGCGCTCCGGGGATGCCGGACCACCGTGTGGGCGAGCGAGAACATCGCGTGGAGGAACGCCTGGGCCGCGACCGTGGCGGAGCCGACCAGGAGCGGCCCGCGCTCCCGGGCACCCGACCACCAGGCCCCGCCGCCGGTCACCGCCGCTCCCGCGGCCATGGCCCACCAGGGCACGGCGGTCCCCGACATCAGGACGTGCCCGAGGGAGGTGAGCAGCACGCAGACAGCCGCGAACACGGCGGCCCTGAGCGTGCGGGAACACCCCCCAGCGGTCATCGAGCCACATCCTCGCAGTCCTGGTCCCCAGCGTCACGAGAGAGTACGTGAACTCCCCTGGCCCCCCACTCAATCCAGCCTCGGTGACACACGCCACACCGGCCGCCGACAACGGGGGTCGCTCCCCCGTGCGCCGCTCGGTCGTGTGTCGGCCCGGCGTCCCGGCGTCCCGGGGCTGGGCGCGGCGGGCCGATACGGCATCAAGCCAAAGTGACACCGGTCGCGTCGGTCGTCTTTCGGGATCGGTGTGGCGCTCCTATCTTCGTACGCCGACAGTTACCGACGGTAAGGGGTGGGCGATGGACGCGCTGGGCGGCACCACACGCAGAGGGTTCCTGGGTACGGCCACGGCCGCCGGCGGCGCCGTCGCCCTGGGCACCACCGGGCGCGCGGCGGCCCAGGAGGCTGCCGCCGCACCGACCGTGGCCGTCCTGGGCGGAGGCGTCGCCGGGCTCACGGCCGCGCACGAACTCGCCGAACGCGGCTTCCGGGTGACGGTCTACGAACGCAAGGCGCTCGGCGGCAAGGCCCGCAGCATGGACGTGCCGGGCAGCGGTACGGGCGGCCGTGCCCCGTTGCCCGGGGAGCACGGCTTCCGCTTCATCCCGGGGATCTATCACAACCTGCCCGACACCATGCGCCGCATCCCCTTCCCGGGCAACGCCCACGGCGTGCACGACAACCTCGTCGCCCCCAAGGAGATGCTGTTCGCCCGGTCCGGCGGCCGCGAGGACATCAGGGTCCCGCTCCCCTGGCCGGACAACGGCCCCGCCGAACTCACCCCCGACGAGATCCGCCGGGCCGTCACCTCGGTACTGGACACCGCCTTCAACCTCCCCCTCCACGAGGCCCTCTACTTCGCCAACCGCTTCCTGGTCTTCCTCACCAGCTGCGACGAACGCCGCGACGAGACCTGGGAACGGACGCCGTGGTGGGAGTTCGTACGGGCCGGGCAGATGTCGTACGACTACCAGCGGATCCTCGCCGTCGGCATCACCCGCAACATCGTGGCCACCAAGGCGGAGGAGGCCAGCACCCGTACGGTCGCCACCCTGCTGGAGGCCTTCGCCTTCAACCTGCTGGGGCGGGGCGCGGACGGCCCGCTGGACCGGATCCTGAACGCGCCCACGAACGAGGCCTGGATCGACCCGTGGGTGAGCCATCTGCGGTCGCTCGGGGTCGAGTTCCGGCTCGGCTGGACCGTACGGGACCTGACCCTGGACGGGGGCCGGATCGGCGGGGCCGTCATGGAGGACCCGGCGGGCACCCGGCGGACCGTCACCGCCGACCACTACATCTCGGCCATGCCGGTCGAGCACGCCCGGCGCACCTGGAACGCGGCCGTGCGCGCCGCCGATCCCCAACTGGCCGCGTGCGACCGGCTGAAGACCGACTGGATGACCGGCATCCAGTTCTATCTGACCGAACGCACGCCGATCCTGCACGGTCATCTCGACCTCGTCGACTCCCCCTGGTCGCTGACCGCGATCGCGCAGGCGCAGCACTGGCCGGGCCACGACTTCCCCGCCGACTTCGGCGACGGCACGGTCGCGGACTGCCTCTCCGTGGACGTCTCCGAGTGGGACCGGCCCGGCATCCTGTACGGGAAGACGGCCAAGCAGTGCACCCGCGCCGAGGTCGCCCGCGAGGTGTGGGCACAGCTGAAGGCCGCGCTCGACGACACCGGCCGTACGGTCCTGAAGGACTCCGTGCTGCACTCCTGGTTCCTGGACCCGGCCGTGGACGGACTCGGCACCCCGAACCCGGTCAACGAGGAGCAGTTGCTCATCCATCCGACGGGGACCTTCCACCACCGCCCCCGATCGGCCACGAGGATCCCCAACCTCTTCCTGTCCGGCGACTACGTGGCCGTACCCATCGACCTGGCGACCATGGAGGGGGCCAACACCTCGGCCCGGCAGGCGGTCAACGCCCTGCTGGACCGGATCGGTTCGTCCGCCGAGCGGTGCGCCGTCACCCCGTTGTACCGGGCGCCCGAGTTCGAGGCGCTCAAGCGCCACGACCGCACCCGGTACCTCCTGCGGCTGCCGAACCTCTTCGACCTCGGCTGACGCGCCGTCCGGCAGGGGCGACACCCCACGGTCCGCGCCGGGTGGGGGCGTCGGCCGCGAGGGGGCGGGCCCACCGACCGGACGAAGGGTTCCCCGGGCCCGTACGCTGTCCGCCTGGACTCCCCCGGAGGCCGTGGAGCGCCTGCTCCCCCGACACCCCGAAGGCGGTACGGCCGTGAAGGTGCACCACCTCAACTGCGGGACCATGCTCCCGCTCACCGGCGCGCTGGTCTGCCACGTCCTGCTCGTCGAGGCGCCGGACGGACTGGTGCTGGTGGACTCCGGGTTCGGGCTGGGCGACATCGCCGAGCCCGGACGCCGGCTGGGCCCCTCCCGGCATCTGATCCGGCCCGTGCTCCGGGCCGAGGAGACGGCCGCGCGTCAGGTCGAGGCCCTCGGGTTCCGGCGCGACGACGTGCGGCACATCGTCGTCACCCACTTCGACTTCGACCACATCGGCGGTCTGTCCGACTTCCCCGGCGCCCAGGTCCACACGACCGCGGCCGAGGTCCTGGGGGCCATGGTCTCCCCGTCCCGGCGGGAACGGTCCCGGTACCGGCCCGCGCAGTGGGCCCACGGCCCGAAGATCGTCGAGCACACTCCGGACGGCGAGGCGTGGCGCGGCTTCGCCGCCGCCAGGGAACTCGACGCCGTCGCCCCGGGAATCGTCCTGGTCTCCCTGCCGGGGCACACCCGCGGCCACGCCTGCGTCGCGGTCGACACCGGAAGCGGCTGGATCCTGCACGCCGGCGACGCCTTCTACCACCGCGGGACGCTCGACGGGCGCGCCCCCGTCCCGCGTGCCCTGCGCGCCGTGGAGAACCTGCTGGCGAACGACCTGAAGCAGGTGCGCGCCAACCACGCCCGCCTCGCCGAACTGCACCGCCGCGCCGACGCCGACCTGACCGTCGTCAACGCGCACGACCCCGTCCTGTACGAGCGCGCCCGCACCGCGCCGTAGCCACGGCACCGCACGGGCCGCCCCGGTGGCGACCGTGGAGAGGGCGTGCGGCGGGCGCGCGGCGGTCAGATCCAGCCGTCGAGGGACTTCATGAAGCCGTCGAAGTCGTCCCGGTGGATGGTGTGGCCCGCTCCGGGGACCGTACGGACCTCGAAGCCGTGGGCCCTGAGCCGGCCGGTGTCCTCGGGGCCGACCAGGAAGCTGGGGTCGGCGAGTTGGAGGAGGGAGGGGACGACGGGGCGGTCGGGGACGAAGCCGGTGAGCGGGCGGCCGCCGAGGAAGTGGGCGGAGCCCGCGTCCCAGGCGGCCAGGGTGGCCATCTCGATGTCGACGTCCTCGGGGTCCCAGCGCGGGTTGAGCGCGGCCGCCTGGGCCCGGGTGGTGCGCTTGAAGGAGGCGAACACCTCGGGGCCGACGTGGCGGTCGGGGTCGGCCGACGACCATGCGGGGTCCGAGTAGACCGCCCGCCGGGGCCGCAGCCGTTCGACGGCGAGGGAGAGCGCGAGCCCGCCCAGGGAGTGCCCGAGGGCCAGATCGGCCTGTCCGGGCAGGGTGTCGACGAGGTCGTCGGCGAAGAGCCACGGGCTGTACTCGCCGCGCGGTGAGAGCCCGTGGCCCCGCAGGTCCACGGCGATCACCCGGTAGCCGCGGTCCGCGAGCGCCGGGGCGACCCGGCGCCAGGTGCGGGAGTCGGACATGATGCCGTGGACGAGCAGGGCGGTCCGGTCACCGGCGCCCCATTGCCGGGTGTGCAGTCGCACGTCGTGCCCTTCGTGGTCGGCCGTGGATTCGGCGTCGATTCGGCGTCGATTCGGTGTCTGTGGTGGGGCTTGCGTCAGCCGGGCTCCATCAGGCCGCGTCGGGGACCGTCGCGTCGAGCGCGGTGCGCAGGGCCGTGGCCATCAGGTCGATCGCCTCCTTGCCGGCCGGCACCGGGCCGGTGTGGGTGAAGTAGTGGTCGACGCCCTCGAAGACGCGGTGGGTGACCGGGACCCCGGCTGCTTCCAGGGCCTCGGCGTAGGCGTCGCCCTCGTCCCGCAGGCGGTCGTTCTCGGCGGTGATGACGAGGGCCGGGGGCAGTCCGGCGAGGTCGTCGGCGAGTCCGGGGGAGGCCAGCGGGTCGGCGAGGTCCGCCGGATCCGGGACGTAGGCGGCGGTGAAGATCCGCATGAGCTGCGGGCTGAGCAGCGGCTTGGCGATACGGGACCGCTTGGTGGCCGGGTCGGCGACCTGGTCGAGCGGCGCGGAGTCGATGATCTGGAGGCGCGGGGTGAAGGTGCCCCGGGCGCGAGCCGTCCGACAGACGCCGGCGGTCAGGTTGGCTCCCGCGCTGTGTCCGCCGACGGCGACCCGTGAGCCGTCCCAGTCATGGCTCTCGCCGTTCCGCACGACCCACTCGACGACGTCGTAGGCCTGGGTGACGGCGGTGGGGTAGACGCGCTGCGGGGCGACGGCGTAGTCCACGTTGACGACGACACAGCCGGCCGTGGCGGCGATGTAGCGGCAGATGTGGTCGTCCTGTTCGGGGCGGGCCACGATGAAGCCGCCGCCGTGGAAGTTGACGTAGACGGGAGCGGGGGTGGCGGTGGTGGCCGGCGGGCGGTAGACGGTGCACTCGACGGGGCCGGCACCCGTCTCCACCCGGAGGGTTTCCGTCCGCTTCGGGATGTCGGTGAAGCGCAGGTCCTGGTGGACACGGGTCATGACACCGCTGAGCAGCAGCTGCACCCCTCTGGCCTGGATTCTGGCACCGAACGACATGATCGCACCCACCCATCGCTCCAACATTGAATTAACAGGAATCCTGTTGATGGGATGATGGACGCTGATCCCGTTTTCCGCAACGGTGGGCACGCCACCGTCGCGGGGACGGTGGCGTGGGGTGCGCGAGAGGGACGCGGAGGTCAGCTCTCCGCGGCGAGGAGGACGAAGTCCGCGTTCGACGGGTCGAGGCAGACGGCCAGCCGGCCGACGCCCGGCATGTCCTCGGGGCCCATCTGCACGCTGCCGCCGTTCCCGGTCACCGCCGCCACGGCCGTGTCACAGTCGGTGACGGCGAAGACGGGGTGCCAGTACGGCCGCCCGTCGTTCAGGGCGAGGTCCTCGGCGCGGAGCTGCATGAGGCCGCCCTGCATCCGCTCCTCGGGGAGCCCGGCGGGGGTGATGAGCGTGTACGCGCCCGCGTCGCCCGGCATCGGCATCTCACCGAACTGCCAGCCGAGGACGCCGCCGTAGAACTCCTTGGCGGCCGGGGCGTCGGTCGTGTACAGCTCCGTCCAGGTCAGCGAGCCCGGCTCGTCCGCGAGTTCGAAGCCCGCGTTCGTGCCCGGCTGCCAGACGGCGAACTGGCCGCCGAGCGGGTCGCTGTACTGGGCCATCCGCCCCCAGTCACCGAGGTCCCTCGACGGCACCCGCACCGTGCCTCCGGCACCCTCCACGGCCCGCGTCGTGGCATCCGCGTCGGTGACGGTGTAGTAGATCATCCAGGCCGAACGCGCGCCCTGCTCGGTGAGCTCGCCGAGCCCGCCGGCGACCTTGCCGTCCTTGCGGAAGACCCCGCCCGAGCCCTCCGTCTCCTCGCCCTCACCCTCGCCCCCGCCGCCCATCGGCTCGTACTCCCAGCCCAGCACCGCCCGGTAGAAGGCCGCCGCGGCCGGCAGGTCGCGGACGCCGAGGTCCAGCCAGCAGGGGGAGCCGGGCGTCAGGTCTGTGGTGATCACGGGATTCCCCTTCGCGTTCTCGGTTCCTGTGCCTTCAGCCTGACACCGCCCCCGGGCGCCCGCGCGCCGACCGTCAGGCGTCGAGGTCGTCGGCGAAGTGGCGGAAGCCGTGCCGGTCGCGGTGGATGCCCCAGAGGGTGTCGGCGAGGACGGCCGGGTCCTTGCGGGGGTGCCCGGGGACGATCGCGCCGGGCACCACCAGCTGCGCGACGTGGATGCCCTCGGCCCCGAGGGCATCGTGCAGGAGGTGCCCGTACGCGCTCTCGGCGGCGAACGCGACGGACGTCCCGGCCCGGTCGGGGTGCGGGACCACGGCCGTGCCGCCGTTGACGAACAGGATCGTGCCCCGGCCGAGGGCGCGCATACCGGGCAGCACCTGCCGTACGGCCGCGACCGCGCCGTAGACGGAGAACTCGATCGGGCCGACCAGGTCGGCGTGGCTCGTCTCCAGCACCGGCAGCATGAAGTCCGGGTGCGGCAGAGGGCTGTACTGGAGGACCTCGATCGGGCCCAGCGCCGAGTGCGCCGCGTCGAGCGCGGCGGTCAGGGCCTCCGGGTCGCGTACGTCGGCGGCGAACCCCTGCGCGGTGACGCCCTGGTCGGCCAGGTCGGCGGCGAGCGCCTTCGAGCGCTCCGGGTCGCGGGCGACGAGCGCCACGGCGAACCCCTCGCGGCCGAAGCGACGGGCGACGGCCGCGCCGAGACCCGGCCCGGCTCCGATGACGGCGATGGCGGTCATGACGTACTTGCCTCCCTGACGTGACGGACTGACGGTCCCCACTGTCCCGGAGCTGTCACGACGGCTCAATGTCGCGCACTTCGTCGACGCCGGTCAGCGGTCGGCTCCCCGCGCTGCCGACGGGCGCCGGTGCCCCGGTACGGGCGCCCGCCGAGGTGTCGGCGGGCGGCCGTACGCTTGCCCCCGTGGAGGACTACGACATCCTGGACACCCCGGACAGTGACGGCTCGGCCGGCGACAACCCGGACAGCGCCGCCCCGGACGGCCCGCAGCCGCGCCCGCAGTCGCTCATGCTCGCCTTCTTCGGCAACCACGTGCTGGAGGAGGGCGAGGACGACGGTGGTCCGTGCGTGTACTCGGGCAGCATCATCGGCGTGCTCGGCCGGGTCGGCGTCGGCGAACAGGCCGTACGTTCCACCTTGACCCGGATGGTCAACCGCGGTCTGCTGCGGCGCCGACGCGAGGGCCGCAAGATGTACTTCGGACTCACCCCGCAGGCGACGCGTGTCCTGTGGGACGGCCACACTCGTATCTGGGAGCAGGGCGCGGTCAACGACGACTGGGACGGCTCCTGGACCCTCCTCGGCTTCTCCCTCCCCGACTCCTGGAAGCGTCAGCGGCACGACCTGCGTTCGCGGCTGACCTGGTCCGGGTTCGGCGCCCTCTACAGCGGGCTCTGGATCGCCCCCGGGCACGTCGACATCGCCCCGGCGGTCGCCGAGCTCGGACTCAAGGACCACGTCAAGATCTTCCACGCGCGGGCGAACGTGGCCACCGACGTCGAGCTGATGATCAGCGACACCTGGGACCTGGAAGGCATCGCCTCCCGTTACGTCGCCTTCGACAAACGCTGGACGGCCGTGCTGGGCTCGGGGGTGGGCTCCGGTGACGATCCGATCGGCACCCGGTTGCGGCTGATCAGTGAGTGGCTGTGGACCATCCGCGCCGACCCCCGGCTCCCCGCCCGTCCACCCCCCCCCCCGGACCGCCCCACCCCCGGGCGGCCCCCCGGGGGCCCCC
>NZ_JARGEE010000221.1:0-15215 GCF_033794485.1 Streptomyces sp. MB09-02B | reverse complement strand
AAGGTCGATAACCGCCCCCACGCCCCCCAATTGGCCTATGCGCCGGGCAAGTGGCTGTTTGTGGAACAGGTGTTCACGTCCGGATGGCGGGTGGCCTCGTGCCGGCCCCTGGCCGACTCACCGGTCGGGCTCGGGGTCCTTCAGCCAGTTGATGAGTTCGGTCGAGAACGCCACCGGGTCCTCTTCGTGCGGGAAGTGTCCCAGTCCGTCGAACAGCCGCCAACGGTACGGCGCTTCGACGTACTCCCCGGACCCGGCCGCGCTGCGGGTGCGCATCACCGGGTCGAGCGAACCGTGCAGGTGGAGGGTGGGCACCCGGACCGGCCGCTTCATCCGGCGGTTGAACTGGATGCCGTCAGGGCGGGCCATGGACCGCACCATCCAGCGGTACGGCTCGATCGAGCAGTGCGCGGTCGACGGGATGCACATCGCCCGCTGGTACGCCTCCACGGCCTCGTCCTCGGGCAGCCGCGGTCCCGACCAGTCCCGGATCAGCCGGCCGACCAGGGCGCCGTCGTCGGCGGTGAGCTTCCGCTCGGGGATCCAGGGCCGCTGGAACCCCCAGATGTAGGAGCCCGCGGAGGTCTGCTTGACGTCGGAGAGCATGGCCGAGCGCCAGCGCCGCGGGTGCGGCATCGAGGAGACCGCGAGCCGCCGGACGAGCTTGGGGCGCATCACGGCCGCCGTCCACGCCAGATAGCCGCCCAGGTCATGGCCGACCAGCGCGGCGTCGGGCTCGCCGAGGGACCGGACGACGCCGGTGATGTCGAGGGCGAGGTTCGCCGGGTCGTAACCCCGGGGGGTGCGGTCGCTGCCGCCGACTCCACGCAGGTCCATCGCCACGGCCCGGAAACCGGCCTCGGCGAGGGAGACCATCTGGTGCCGCCAGGTCCACCAGAACTGCGGGAAGCCGTGCAGCAGCAGCACCAGCGGTCCGTCGCCCACCTCGGCGATGTGGAAGCGCGCGCCGTTGGCGGCCACGTCCCGGTGGATCAGCTCCTTGGCGCCGGGCACGTCGAGCCGTACGGGAGACGCGGGCTGATTCGAGGGGGCGGCCGGGGCGGTCGCGGGGTCGGTCATGAGGTCGAGCGTGCCACAGCCTCGACGGCGCCGTCGGCCGGGGCGGTCCGACGGGGGTGCGGCTTGGCGTTCTGCAGCACGCCCGCCGTCTCCTTCATGGACGCGGCGACCTTCTGCGGGCCCTGCCCCTTCTTGGCCTTCTTGGAGAAGACGACGCCGACGACCGTCAGGACGACGGCGACCAGCACGTTAGCCGCGAACGACAGCAGGAAGCAGATCGCCAGGTTCCAGTCGCTCCAGGTGCGGATGCCGTACGCCAGGGCGAAGCTCAGCATCGGCAGGGAGAAGATCAGCACCGCGCCGGCGGCCGTGAACGCGCCACCGCCGACCATGCCGCGCTTGACGTCCTGCCTGAGCTGGGCCTTGGCCAGCGCGATCTCGTCGTGCACCAGCGCGGACATCTCGGCCGTCGCCGAGGCGAACAACTGGCCGACGCTGCGTTCGGCTCCGACCGGGCTGCCGTCGGGTGCGCTCATCGGGGTCTCCCTCATATGCGTTTGTACGGTCCTGTCTACGGTCCTGTCAGATCATGCCGGACCGTCGTCGCCGACGCCTGCCCCGCCCGCCACTTCGGCAAGCCTGCGGTGTTCGGCGGCCTTGCGTTCATAGATCTCCGCCATCCGCAGGTGGTACGCCGGGTCGTCCTGTTCGTAGACGTCGGGGATGCCGTCGAGGTCGTCGTCGCGCTCCTCGGCGGCCCACAGCGCCTGGTACTTGGCGTTCCTCAGCTTCAACAGAACGCTCGCCAGGACCGCCGCGACGAGCGAACCGGTGAGGACGGCGGCCTTGACGCCGTCGGTGAGCACCTGGTCGCCCTCGAAGGCCAGTTCACCGATGAGCAGCGACACGGTGAAGCCGATCCCGGCGAGGGAGGAGACGGCGAAGACGTCCGGCCAGGACAGGTCGTCGGAGAGCGAGGCCCGGGTGAAGCGGGCGGTCAGCCAGGTCCCGCCGAAGATCCCGACCGCCTTGCCGACCACCAGCCCGAGCACCACCCCGAGCGTCTCCGGCTGGGTGAACACCTTCGCCAGCGCCTCGCCCGACACGGCGACACCCGCGCTGAACAGGGCGAACAGCGGCACCGCCAGACCGGCCGACAGGGGGCGCACGAGGTGCTCGATGTGCTCACCGGGGGAGCGCTCCTCGCCTTCGCGCCGGGTGCAGCGCAGCATCAGCCCCATCGCGACCCCGGCGATGGTGGCGTGCACGCCGCTGTTGTACATCAGCGCCCAGACGACCAGCGCGAGCGGAACGTACACGTACCAACCGCGTACGCCCTTCCTCAGCAGCAGCCAGAAGACGGCGAGTCCGGCGAACGCGCCGCCGAGAGCGGCGAAGTTCAGGTCGTCCGTGAAGAACACCGCGATGATCAGGATCGCGCAGAGGTCGTCGACGACGGCGAGGGTGAGCAGGAAGGCCCGCAGCGCGTTCGGCAGGGAGGTGCCGATGACGGCGAGGACGGCCAGCGCGAAGGCGATGTCGGTGGCCGTGGGCACCGCCCAGCCGGCCAGGGAGCCGCCGCCGGTGACGTTGGTGAGCGTGTAGACGAGCGCCGGTACGGCCATGCCGCACAGCGCGGCGACCACGGGCAGCGCGGCCGTCCTGGGGTTCTTGAGGTCACCGGCGACCAGTTCGCGTTTGAGTTCGATGCCGGCGACGAAGAAGAAGACCGCGAGGAGCCCGTCGGCCGCCCAGTGCGCCACGGACAGGTTCAGGCCGAGTGCCTCGGGGCCGAAGTGGAAGTGGCTGACGCTCTCGTAGCTGTCGTGCAACGCGGGGACGTTGACCCAGACCAGCGCCGTGACGGCGGCCAGGAGCAGCAGCACCCCGCCGACGGTCTCCGTGCGCAACGCGTCCGCCACGAAGGTCCGCTCCGGCAGGGAGAGCCGGCCGAGGACCTTGCGGGTGGGGGTGGTGCGGGACGCGGCCACGGTGGGACCTCCGGTCGGTGGACAGCACGGAACACTCGCCGACCAGACTTCCCGGCACACCTGTTCTTGAGCATAGCCAAGGGGCACCCGGCGTGCCTGCCACCGGGTGCCCCTCGTCGTCTTACGTGGCGCGTCAGTCCTCGCTGGGCGCCGCCGGCAGCTTCGCCTGGATGAGGTCCATGACCGTGGAGTCGGTCAGCGTCGTGACGTCACCGAGCTGACGGTTCTCCGCCACGTCACGCAGCAGGCGACGCATGATCTTGCCGGAGCGGGTCTTCGGCAGTTCCTGCACCGGCAGGATCCGCTTCGGCTTGGCGATCGGGCCGAGGGTGGCGCCGACGTGGTTGCGGAGGTCGGCGACGAGGCTCTCGTCCTCGGCGTTCGCCGTGCCGCGCAGGATCACGAACGCCACGATCGCCTGACCGGTGGTCTCGTCGGCGGCGCCGACCACGGCCGCCTCGGCCACGGACGGGTGCGAGACGAGCGCGGACTCCACCTCGGTGGTGGAGATGTTGTGGCCGGACACGAGCATCACGTCGTCGACGCGGCCGAGGAGCCAGATGTCCCCGTCGTCGTCCTTCTTCGCCCCGTCACCGGCGAAGTACTTGCCCTCGAACCGCGACCAGTACGTGTCCAGGAACCGCTGGTCGTCACCCCAGATGGTGCGCAGCATCGACGGCCACGGCTCGGTGAGGACGAGATAGCCACCGCCGCCGTTCGGCACCTCGTTCGCCTCGTCGTCGACGACCGTCGCGGAGATGCCCGGCAGCGGCGTCTGCGCGGACCCCGGCTTGGTCGACGTCACGCCCGGCAGCGGCGAGATCATCATCGCGCCGGTCTCGGTCTGCCACCAGGTGTCCACGATCGGCGTCGCGTCGGCCCCGATGTGCTTGCGGTACCAGATCCACGCCTCGGGGTTGATCGGCTCACCGACGGACCCGAGGACGCGCAGGGAGGACAGGTCGAACTTCGCGGGGATGTCGTCGCCCCACTTCATGAACGTACGGATGGCCGTGGGCGCCGTGTAGAGGATCGTCACCCCGTACTTCTGCACGATCTCCCAGAACCGACCCTGGTGCGGGGTGTCCGGCGTGCCCTCGTACATGACCTGCGTCGCGCCGTTCGCCAGCGGCCCGTAGACGATGTACGAGTGGCCGGTGACCCAGCCGACGTCGGCCGTGCACCAGTACACGTCCGTCTCCGGCTTGAGGTCGAAGACGGCGTGGTGGGTGTACGACGTCTGCGTGAGGTAACCGCCGGAGGTGTGCAGGATGCCCTTGGGCTTACCCGTCGTACCGGACGTGTACAGGATGAACAGCGGGTGCTCGGCCCCGAACGGCTGCGGCGTGTGCTCGCTGCTCTGCCGGTCGACGATCTCGTGCCACCACACGTCACGGGAGTCGTTCCACGCGACGTCCTGGCCGGTGCGGCGGACGACGAGTACGTGCTCGACGTTGCCGGCCCGGTCGGCAGCGTCGTCCACGGCGGGCTTGAGCGCGGAGGGCTTGCCGCGCCGGTAGCCGCCGTCGGAGGTGATGACCACCTTGGCGTCCGCGTCCTGGATACGCGTCGCGAGCGCGTCCGCCGAGAAGCCGCCGAACACCACGGAGTGCGCGGCGCCGATCCGGGCGCAGGCGAGCATCGCCACGGCCGTCTCGGGGATCATCGGCATGTAGACCGCGACCCGGTCGCCCGCCTGGACCCCCAGCTCCAGCAGGGCGTTGGCGGCCTTGCTCACCTCGTCCTTGAGCTCGGCGTAGGTGACGGACCGGCTGTCCCCGGGTTCGCCCTCGAAGTGGATGGCGACCCGGTCGCCGTTGCCGGCCTCGACATGCCGGTCGACGCAGTTGTACGCGACGTTGAGCTCGCCGTCCTCGAACCACTTGGCGAACGGCGGGTTCGACCAGTTCAGCGTCTCGGTCGGCTCCTTGGCCCAGGTCAGCCGCCGGGCCTGAGCCGCCCAGAAGCCGAGCCTGTCAGCCCTGGCCTGCTCGTACGCCTCGGCCGTGACGTTGGCGTTGTCGGCCAGGTCAGCGGGCGGCGCGAAGCGTCGCTCCTCCTTCAAGAGGTTGGCCAGGCTTTCGTTGCTCACGACATCTCCCTTTCCCAGGGTGTCCGTTGTGTCCCCGGCCACAGCTCATCAGACCCTGACCCCCGATGACAAGGGCCTTCGGCTGATTGGTTTAGACCTGTGGGCGGGTGGCCCCGCGGCCAGGACGCCACCCGTACCCACGGCCCCCGGAGGAGATCGGTTCACGCGCGTGTGTCGTGCAGGACCGTCCCGGTGGGGTCGGACGGGTCGGCCGAGCCGGTGACCTGATCGAAGACCCCGCTCTCGGGCGTCGCTTCCGTGAGCAGGTAGGCCTGTGCCTCGCCCACGTGGAAGTACATGCCGTGCAGTTCGAGCACCCCCTCGCGCAGGGCGCGGGCGACGGAGTCGTGGGCTCTCAGGTGCTCCAGCTGCTGGATGATGTTGGTCAGGCAGAGCTGTTCGACGGCGTCGGCGGGTTCGCGGCCAGCGAGCCGGGCCCAGGGGCGGTTCTTGTCGGTCGCGCGCTCCAGACTGGGCCGGCCGTGCCGCAGCCACCGCTTGAGAGGGGTCTGGGCGCCGTGCGGATCGGCCTTGAGCAGGGCCTGCATCGCGCCACAGCCGGAGTGCCCGCAGACCGTGATGGACCGGACCTTCAGCACGTCCACCGCGTACTCGATGGCTGCGGCCACCGAGTCGTCGCCGCTCTCCTCTCCGGGCAGCGGCACGAGGTTGCCGACATTGCGGACGACGAAGAGGTCGCCGGGACCACTGGAGGTGATCATCGATGTGACGAGCCGGGAGTCGGCGCAGGTCAGGAAGAGCTGTGAGGGCTGCTGACCCTCGCGCGCCAGCCGGGCCAGCTCCCTGCGGACCAGGGGAGCGGTGTTGCGCTGGAACGCGCTGATACCGCGCGCCAGTTGATGTCCGCTCGGGCCTTCGGCCGCCTCCTCGCGCGGTGTTCTGGCTGCCGGGGTCGTCGGCGTGTCGCACTGGTGGTTGCGCCAGGGCGTCCAGGGCCGGCAGCGGCAGCCCGTCGAGGTGCTCGCGGGTTCGGCGATCCGGGTGCCGGCCCGGCCGGTGATCTCCACGGAGCCACCCCGCGCGTGGTGCGCGTGCTGCCAGTCCTGTAGCGACTCGTACGCCGCGTGGTCCATGAACGACCCGTCCAGTTCCACCACGGCGGCGGCCCCCGCGGGGACCTGATGCAGGGCCCGGCTGAGCCGGGGCACCCCGAGGAACGTCAACTGGCCGCGCACATGGACGTGGTGGACGCCGTCCCGCTCGTCGTGGGTGATACGGGTGCGCGTGAGGCGGTGCAGTGCGACGCCGACGGCCACGGCGATACCGAGCGCGACGCCCTCCAGGACCCCGAGGGCGACGACGCCGAGGGTGGTGACGGCGTAGACCAGGACCTCGCGGTGGCGGGTGACCGTGCGGATGTGGTGCAGGGACACCATCTGGACCCCGACGGCCATCACCAGCGCGGCGAGTGAGGCGAGGGGGATCAGCTCCAGGACGGGCACCAGGAGCAGGGTGGCCCCAACCACCCAGACACCGTGCAGCATCGTGGAGTTCCGGCTGGTGGCGCCCGCCCGGACATTGGCCGTGCTGCGGACGGCCACGCCGGCGATCGGCAGGCCGCCGAGCACGCCGGAGACGACGTTGGCCGCGCCCTGGCCGCTCAGCTCGCGGTCGAGGTCGGAGCGGCGTACGTCGGTCCGACCTGCCGCCAGTTTGTCCGTGGCGACGGCCCCGAGCAGCGATTGCACGCTGCACACGAGCGTGGTGGTGAGAACGGCCGCGACGAGGCCGAGCACCGGCCCGTCGGGCATGCCGGCCAGGGCGTGGCTCCGCCAGGACGGCAGGTCGACCTTGGGCAGGCTCAGCGCGGCGAGCGCGGCGGCGGCCGTGGCGCCGGCGACGGCGACCAGGGCGGCCGGGATCGTGCGCAGCTGCCGGCCGACGGGACCGGGGAGCCGGGGCCAGGCGAGCAGCAGGACGAGGGTGAGGACGCTCACGGAGACCGCGGCGGGGTGCACGTGCGCCAACTGGGCGGGCAGGGCACCGAGGTTGGCGCTGACGGAGCTCTGCGGGGTGCCGCCGAGCACGATGTGGAGCTGGGCGACGGCGATGGTGACGCCGATGCCGGCGAGCATGCCGTGCACGATCGCGGGGCTGACGGCGAGCGCCGAGCGGGCCACGCGCAGGTGGGCCAGGCCCAGTTGGGAGAGGCCCGCGAAGATGGTGATGGCGCAGGTGGTGCGCCAGCCGTACTGGTGGATGAGGTCGGCGGTGACCACCGTGAGACCGGCCGCGGGGCCGCTGACCTGGAGGGGGGATCCGCCGAGACGTCCTGCCACGAGTCCGCCGACGGCGGCCGCCACGAGACCGGCCTGGAGTGGTGCGCCGGTGGCGAGGGCGATGCCCAGGGACAGGGGGAGGGCGATCAGGAAGACCGCGATCGAGGCGGACAGGTCGGCGGCCGAGACAGGGAACCGGCGACGCGGGCCCTCCGGCGGGCTGTGCGGTCGGGGATCACGCTCGGTCCGGTTCGAGTCCGGGTCGGTGGTGGGGGTGGGGACGCAGGCGGACATGTTCTCCCGTCTCCTCCGGGGCTGCGGTCGCGTCGGTGCGCGGCCGTGGGACACGGCGTACTACGGCGGGATTTCTCAACGCTCAGTAAACGAATCGTAATGCAGGGTAAAGGACACGCAAGAACATTAGCCGCAAATAGGTCATTAGATCACTCGTGGGGGTGAACGAAGCATTTCATCGGCTTGTCGTATTAATCATGATCGGAACTCTGTGTGACCTTGGCCGCTCTGCCTCAGAGCGAAGGAAGGTGGGCGGGACATGGCCGTCACCCAGAGGATCGCCGCCGGAGTCACGCTCGCCGCGACCTGTGCCGCGACGCTCGCCGGATGCGGGATCGGTGAGCCGACGTCGACCGCCGGTTCACCCGGCGCGAAGAGAACGGAGCAGGAGGGGCGGCAGGGCGGGCCCACGAAGGGGGGTGCACCGGCGCCGCCCAAGACCGCGGTCCGCCTGATCGGCGACGGCTCCACCGCGTACACCGGCGTGCAGCCGCACCTGCCCAGGCCGCAGCGGTTGAAGCCCGGTCAGCGGCCCCCGCAGTTCGTGGTCTTCTCCTGGGACGGCGCGGGGGAGGACGGCCAGCGGCTCTTCTCGCACTTCCGCCAGGTCGCCCGGGCCAACGACGCGACCATGACGTACTTCCTGAGCGGCGTGTACATGCTGCCGGAGGAGAAGCGGGACCTGTACCGGCCGCCCCAGCACTCACCGGGCCGCTCCGACATCGGGTTCAACGACGTCCGCGGAATCAAGGACACCGTGGACCAGTTGCGCGGCGCGTGGCTGGAGGGCAACGAGATCGGCACCCACTTCAACGGCCACTTCTGTGGTTCCGGCGGCGGCGTCGGCGAGTGGTCGGTCGAGGAGTGGAAGAGCGAGATCGCCCAGGCCAAGTCGTTCGTGAAGGCCTGGAAGACCAACACCGGCACGGAGCGGGCCGAACCGCTGCCCTTCGACTACGACAAGGAGCTGATCGGTGCCCGCACCCCGTGCCTGGAGGGGCAGGCGAACTTCATGCGGGCCGCCAGGGAACTGGGATTCCGCTACGACACCAGCGGCGTCCGGGACCAGGTCTGGCCCGAGAAGAAGGACGGGCTGTGGGACCTGTCGATGCAACTGGTCCCCGTCCCGGGGCGGGACTTCGAGACCCTGACCATGGACTACAACTTCTACGTGAACCAGTCCGGCGCCCGGGCGGGGTCACCCGGCCGGCGGGAGGAGTGGGGCGACCAGTTCCGTGACGGACTGCTCGCGGGCTTCGAGCGCGCCTACGAGGGCAACCGCGCGCCCCTGATCATCGGCAACCACTTCGAGTCCTGGAACGGCGGTGTCTACATGCGCGCCGTCGAGGAGGCCATCGAGGCGGTCTGCGGCAAGGAGGAGGTGCGCTGCGTCTCCTTCCGGCAACTCGCCGACTGGCTCGACGCCCAGGACCCGAAGGTCCTGGACAGGCTGCGTGGCCTGGGCGTCGGTCAGGCCCCGAAGAACGGCTGGAAGACCTTCCTGTCCGCCGGACCGGCACCGGCTCCGAAGGGGGTTCCGGGAGCACCCGCGGCCAAGCCGTAGCCACGCTCACACGGCGGCGGCGACCTCTTCACCGAGCACGAACTCGGGGTCGATCTGCGCGGCCAGATCGGCCCCGGTCCTCTCGTTGCCCCAACTGGTGGCGTTCTTCAGGTGGAAATGCTCCATCTGACGGGTGTAGCGCTCCCAGTTGCGCAGCTCGTACGTGGCGTCGGCCGCTTCGTACAGGGCGCGCAGGGAGCGGCGGTTGGCCTCCTCCAGATGCTCGAAGCGGGGCGGGCGGCCCTTTTCCAGGGCGCGCACCCAGTCCGAGTGCCCGAACGCGACCAGCAGGTCGTCCCCGACCTCGGCGCGGAGGAAGTCGAGGTCGTCCTGGCCGTGCACCTTGTTCCCGACGACCTTCAGGGAGACGCCGTAGTCGGCGGCGTACTCCTTGTACTGGCGGTAGACGGAGATCCCCCTCCGGGTCGGTTCGGCGACGAGGAACGTCATGTCGAAACGGGTGAACATGCCGGACGCGAAGGAGTCCGAACCGGCCGTCATGTCGACCACCACGTACTCGTCGCGGCCGTCCACCAGGTGGTTCAGGTACAACTCCACCGCTCCGGTCTTGGAGTGGTAGCAGGCGACCCCCAGGTCGGCGTCGGTGAAGGGGCCGGTGACCATCAAACGGACGGCCCCGCCGTCGAGTTCCACCGGGCGGGCGCAGGCGTCGTAGATCGCGTTCGGCTCGCAGATCCGCACCAGACGTGAGCCGTCGCCCGGCGGTGTCGTCTTGATCATCGTCTCGGCGGAGGCGATGCGCGGGTTGGAACCCCGCAGGTGGTTCTTGATCAGCGCCAGCCGCTCACCCATCGCGGGCAGTTCGGCGGCCTCCGACTCGTCGAGGCCGAGGGCGGCGCCCAGGTGCTGGTTGATGTCCGCGTCGACGGCGACGACGGGGACCCCCGAGGCGGCGAGGTGGCGGATGAACAGGGAGGACAGCGTGGTCTTGCCACTCCCGCCCTTCCCGACGAAAGCAATTTTCATGTTCACTAACGGTAGTGGGGTCGCGGCCGAGGGTGTTCACGCGGCGACGAAGACCACTCCTTCGAGGGGGCGACCGCCGGTGCGCGTAGGGTCGTACTCATGAGTACGACAGGTGCGGCCGCCGATCCGCTCGCGGCCCTGGGAGAGCTTCCCGGTGTGGCCGAATCCGTGGAGTCCGTGCGCAAGTCCGTCGACCGGGTCTACGGCCACCGTGTCATGCGCCGCCGCAGCAACGCGGTCACGTCCGAGGCGGCCCTACGGGGCGCGCGCGGCTCGGCGGCGCTGTCCGGCGCCGACTGGGCCCTCGAAGAGGTGCGTCGCCGTACGGACTTCAGCGGTCAGGACGGTGACGACGAGGCCCGCGCCGTGGGTGCCGCGCTGCGGCTCACCGCCGAGGCGGGGCAACTGCTGTCGATCTGGCGGCAGTCGCCCCTGCGGGTGCTGGCCCGGCTGCACCTGGTCGCCGCCGGGAGCGACGACGCACGCGTGGGACGTCCGCGACAGGACGGCGAGTCCGTCGACGAGCCCCTCGTCGAGCTGCCCCTACCGGGCGCGGCGGAGGTCGCGGGCCGGCTCGACGGTCTCTCCGAACTGATCATCAAGGGCAGTTCGGCCCCGGCCCTGGTCACGGCCGCCGTCGTCCACGGCGAACTGCTCGCCCTGCGGCCCTTCGGTTTCCACAACGGCCTCGTCGCGCGCGCGGCCGAGCGGATCGTCCTGATCGGCAGTGGCCTCGACCCCAAGTCGGTCTGCCCGGCGGAGGTCGGCCACGCGGAACTCGGCCGCGCCACCTATCTGGCCGCCCTCGACGGCTATGTCTCCGGCACTCCGGAGGGCATGGCGGCCTGGATCGCCCACTGCGGCAGGGCGATCGAGTTGGGTGCCCGCGAGTCGACGGCCGTGTGTGAGGCGCTGCAGCGCGGGGCGGCATAGAAAGCCGCGCGTCGGACGGCGGAGAACCCCGGAAAAGGGTTGCGGCGGTACGAGAATTCGTACCGCCGCTGGCATGTCCACCTGGTTACCAAGCGTCCTCGATATGTGCCCATCAGGCCGGGAACTCAGCCCGTGACCTGGTGCGGCTGGCCCGTAATCGACGGGTCGACGTCGCGTGGGTGCCTGGTGTTCATGCTAGGTCCGTGGGGCCAAAATGAGTTGTTAAAGGTGATCCTCTCGGATGTCCTTTGGTCTCGCGGGCCTTGAATCCTTTCTACTCCAGGACCCGGGCAAGCGGAACCCCTCGATGCGCTTCTTTACTTTTAGGTTCAAAGAGGGTGAATCCGCTGCAGGGGGCGCGGACCGAGGGTCAGGCGGTCGCCACGCGGCGCCGGCTCGCGTACCAGACCAGCCCGGCGGTGGCCGCCGCGGCGCCTATGGCGGCCGCCGCGAGCAGGGCGGGCCGCGGCCGTACGGCCAGGCGCTGCTTGAGACGCACCGGCCGGTGGAAGTCGAGGATGGGCCACCCGCGCGCGAGGGCCTCCTTGCGCAGCGTCCGGTCCGGGTTCACCGCGTGCGGGTGGCCGACGGCCTCCAGCATCGGCAGGTCCGTCGCCGAGTCGCTGTACGCGTAGCAGTGCGCCAGGTCGTACTCCTCGGACTCGGCCAGCTCCCGGACCGCCTCCGCCTTCGTCGGCCCGTAGGCGTAGTACTCCACCTCGCCGGTGAAGCAGCCGTCGTCGCCGACGACCATGCGGGTCGCCACCACCCGGTCCGCGCCGAGGAGCTCGCCGATCGGCTCGACGACCTCGGCGCCCGAGGTGGAGACGATGACGACGTCCCGTCCCGCGATGTGGTGCTCCTCGATGAGGGAGGCGGCCTCGTCGTAGATGATCGGGTCGATCAGGTCGTGCAGGGTCTCGGCGACGATGTCCTTCACCTGCTGGACGTTCCAGCCCCGGCACAGCGCGGACAGATACTTGCGCATCCGTTCCATCTGGTCGTGGTCGGCGCCGCCCGCCAGGAACACGAACTGGGTGTACGCCGTTCGCAGGGCGGCCCTGCGGTTGATCAGGCCGCCTTGGTAGAACGACTTGCTGAACGTGAGCGTGCTCGACTTCGCAATGACCGTCTTGTCCAGGTCAAAGAAGGCCGCTGTGCGGGGCAAGGAGTGGTTTTCCACGGGGCCGAGCATATGCGCCCGCCATTCGGGCTAGTGTGGGGCGCGTGGGTTTGCCTGAGAGGCCTCTCGGGTACACCATGGAAGTCACGGATCGTTCGCGACCGTGCTAACGCGGTCCGGCTCCTCCCCCCCCGAGTCGGCCGTGGAGGCGACCCCCACTCTCCCCCCCGGTGGGGGTCGTCGCATGTCCGGACGCGTTTCCTGTCTTCTCTTCGGCCCGCGAGGCGCTCTCCAGCCCTCGTGGGCTTTCCTCTGCCCCGACACAGGATCCGTCACTGTACGTAGCTGGTGGACTGCGCTGTGGAAGCCGTACAGGAGTCGCCTGTTCGGGTGACGGCGATATTCACAAGGACCGAGTTGTCCACAGTTTTCGACCAAGATCCACATGATTTCCGAGGCCACTGCACCGTGATTGCAGCGCGTCCCGACGGCGGCGAGTTCACGGCCCGTTCCGTTTCGAGGATGCGTAGTGCCGGATTCCGCCGACCGCCTCCGCGGCGGCCGATCTCCGGTGCTTCACACAGGAGTTGAGCATGGGCGTCCGGAACACCGGGCGACCGCGTTCACGCAGCGAAGGGGGCTGGAGATCGTGGCGGGAACCACCACCGACGACCGGCCGTCCGCCGCCGAGGGGCGGCAGGGCAGGCCGTTGATCGTCACCGAGGACGTGGAACTGCTGGACGACCTGCTGCGCCTGTGCGCGGCCGCGGGCGCCCGGCCGGAGGTCCACCACGGGGTGCCGGAAGGCCGGGGCCGGTGGGAGACGGCGCCGCTCGTGCTCGTCGGGAACGACACGGCGCGGCGGCTGCGCGGGGCCGCGCGCAGACGAGGAGTGGTGCTCGTCGGCAAGGACCAGGACGACTCCGGGGTCTGGCAGCGGGCCGTGGAGATCGGCGCCGACCACGTCCTGATGCTGCCGGACGGCGAGCAGTGGCTCGTCGACCGCATCGCCGACGTGGCGGAGGGCGTCGGCAGGCCGGCGCTCACCGTCGGCGTCGTAGGCGGCCGGGGCGGCGCCGGTGCGTCCACGCTGGCCTGCGCCCTGGCCGTCACCTCCGCGCGACAGGGCACGCGCACCCTCCTCGTGGACGCCGATCCGCTCGGCGGGGGCCTGGACGTGCTCCTCGGCGGCGAGAGCGCCGACGGGCTGCGCTGGCCGGCCTTCGCCGCCTCGCGCGGTCGGGTCGGCGGTGGCGCGCTGGAGGAGTCGCTGCCCGAGGTGCACGCCCTGCGGGTCCTCAGCTGGGACCGGGGCGACGCCGTGGCCATTCCGCCCCAGGCCGTCCGCGCGGTGCTCGCCGCGGGCCGACGGCGCGGCGGCGCGGTCGTCGTCGACCTGCCGCGCCGTGTCGACGAGAGCGTCGCAGAAACCCTCGCCCAGTTGGACATGGGACTCCTGGTCGTCCCCGCCGAACTGCGCGCCGTCGCCGCCGCCTCACGGGTCGCCTCCGCCTTCGGCATGGTCCTGCGTGACCTCCGCGTCGCGGTCCGCGGCCCGTACGCCCCCGGCCTCGACGACCATGAGGTGGCACGCCTCCTCGGACTGCCCCTCGCGGGTGAAGTACCCACCGAGGCCGGGCTGTCCGACGGCGGCAGACCACCGGGAGGCATCCCACGCGGGCCGCTCGCGCGCTTCTGCGAGGGCTTCTGGGAGCGCGCGGCGGCTCGGGGTGAGGCGACGTGAACCGGGTGCCGGGCGGCGGAGAGCCATGGGGAGCAGCACATCGCGGGAAGCGCGCGACCGGGGGCGAGGCCGTATGAACGGGATGCCCGACGGCGGTCTGCTGGACGGCGTGCGGCAGTGGCTCGTCGAGAGCGGCGCCGAGCCGACGCCCGCGCGCGTGGCGCAGGCGCTGCGCGAGCGGGGGCGGGTGCTCGGGGACGCCGAGGTGCTCGGGGCGGCCGAGCGGCTGCGGTCGGAGCTGGTGGGGAGCGGGCCGTTGGAGCCGCTGCTCGCCGATCCCTCGGTCACCGATGTGCTGGTGTCGGCGCCGGACCGGGTGTGGGTGGACCGGGGCGGCGGCCTGGAGCTCACCGGGATCTTCTTTCCGGACGCGGCGGCCGTACGACGGCTCGCGCAGCGCCTGGCGGCCGTCGCCGGACGCCGGCTGGACGACGCCCGGCCGTGGGTGGACGCCCGGCTCCCGGACGGCACCCGGCTGCACGCGGTGCTTCCGCCGGTGGCCGTCGGTTCCACCTGTCTGTCCCTGCGGGTCGTCCGGCCGCGCGCCTTCACCCTCGCCGAACTGGTGGCGGCGGGCACGGTGCCGCCAGGCGGCGACCGGGTCCTGCGGGCGCTGATCCGCTCCCGGTTGTCGTACGTCATCAGCGGCGGGACCGGGACCGGGAAGACCACGCTGCTGAGCGCGTTGCTCGGGCTGGTCGACGCCGGCGAGCGGATCGTGCTGGCCGAGGACTCGGCGGAGCTGCGGCCCGACCATCCGCACGTGGTGCGGCTGGAGGGCAGACCGGCGAACCAGGAGGGCGTTGGTCTCGTCGAGCTGCAGGACCTGGTGCGGCAGGCGCTGCGCATGCGCCCGGACCGGCTGGTGGTCGGGGAGGTGCGGGGGCCCGAGGTGGTGAGCTTGCTGGCTGCCCTGAACACGGGCCACGAGGGCGGCTGCGGCACGCTCCACGCCAATGCCGCGGGGCAGGTGCCGGCCCGTCTGGAGGCCCTCGGCACTGCCGCGGGGCTGGACCGGGCCGCGCTGCACAGCCAGTTGGCGGCCGCGTTGTCGGTGGTGCTGCACCTCGTACGGGACCGGGACGGTCGACGCCGGATCGCCGAGGTGCATGTGCTGGAACGGGACGGCTCGGGGCTGGTGGTGACCGTGCCGGCCCTCCGCTGGAGCGAGACGGCGTTCGTGCACGAGCGGGGCTGGGAGCGGCTACGGGGGCTGCTGCGGGGCGG
>NZ_JARGEE010000220.1:0-15267 GCF_033794485.1 Streptomyces sp. MB09-02B | reverse complement strand
CACCCCCACCGGCACTCCCACGGGACCCCCCGCGCCCGAGCTGTTCACCTGGGAGTTCGCCACCGACCCCTACCCGGCGTACGCCTGGCTCCGCGAGCACGCCCCGGTGCATCGGACCCGGCTGCCCAGCGGTGTGGAGGCCTGGCTGGTCACCCGCTACACCGACGCCAAGCAGGCCCTCGCCGACGCACGCCTGTCGAAGAACCCCGCGCACCACGACGAGCCCGCCCACGCGAAGGGGAAGACCGGTATCCCCGGTGAGCGCAAGGCCGAGTTGATGACCCATCTGCTCAACATCGATCCGCCGGACCACACGCGACTGCGCCGACTCGTGTCGAAGGCGTTCACACCCCGCCGGGTCGCCGAGTTCGCCCCCCGGGTCCAGGAGTTGACCGATCAGCTCATCGACCGCTTCGCGGAGACGGGCGAGGCCGACCTCATCCACGACTTCGCCTTCCCCCTCCCCATCTACGCCATCTGCGACCTGCTCGGCGTCCCCCGCGAGGACCAGGACGACTTCCGGGACTGGGCGGGCATGATGATCCGGCACGGCGGCGGCCCGAGGGGCGGTGTCGCGCGCTCGGTCAAGAAGATGCGCGGCTACCTCGCCGACCTCATCCACCGCAAGCGGGAAGGTCTCACCGAGCACGCCGCCCCCGGCGAGGACCTCATCTCCGGCCTCATCCGGGCCTCCGACCACGGCGAGCACCTCACCGAGAACGAGGCCTCGGCGATGGCGTTCATCCTGCTCTTCGCCGGGTTCGAGACGACCGTCAACCTCATCGGGAACGGCACCTACGCCCTGCTCACCCACCCCGAGCAACGCACCCGCCTCCAGGACTCCCTCGCCGCGGGGGAGACCGCGCTGCTCGAAACCGGCGTCGAGGAACTTTTGCGCTACGACGGCCCCGTCGAACTCGCCACCTGGCGCTTCGCGACCGAGCCCCTCACCCTCGGCGGGCAGGACATCGCCGCCGGCGACCCCGTCCTCGTCGTCCTCGCGGCGGCCGACCGCGACCCGGCCCGCTTCGCGGACCCCGACACCCTCGACCTCTCCCGCCGTGACAACCAACACCTCGGCTACGGCCACGGCATCCACTACTGTCTCGGCGCCCCCCTCGCCCGCCTCGAAGGCCAGACCGCGCTGGCGACGCTCCTCACCCGTCTCCCCGACCTTCGACTCGCGGTGGAATCAACGGATTTGAGATGGCGGGGAGGGCTCATCATGCGGGGATTGCGCACGCTTCCGGTGGAATTCACCCCGCGTGGGCGATCCGAAGGCGGCTCGTGAACGGTACGTAGTAGTACCCGGGCAGCCCGTAGCACTACCGCATTCCGCGTAGGAAAGTGACACTCCCTCAAGTCCGTGATCTTCACGTGATCCGCGCTGCATTAACTTGTGACAACTGATCGACTGCCGCTACGTTCACACGTCAGTGCGAAGGGGTCACCCCACACCCTTCGCACGGGTCACTGCTGTCGTGTGAAAGGCAACCGCATGCTCTCCGGGAACGGTCGTCACCGTCGCCCCCGTCAGGCACCCGCCCTCCTCGTCGCGGCCGGAGTGACCGGCTCGGCCATCGCGATCCCCCTGCTCGGCGCCACCGGCGCGAGCGCGGCCGACGGAACCACCTGGGACCAGGTGGCGGAGTGCGAGAGCGGTGGCTTCTGGAGCGCGGACACCGGGAACGGACGCTACGGCGGCCTCCAGCTCACCCAGGCGAACTGGGAGAAGTACGGAGGCCTCGACTACGCGACGAGCGCCGACCAGGCCAGCCGTTCGCAGCAGATAGCCGTCGCCGAGAAGGTGCTCGCCGACCAGGGCGTCGGCGTATGGGCCACCTGCGGCCTGCTCCACAACCTTGGCGGCGACTCCGGTTCGGCCGACGTGAACACGGGCATCGCGGATGACTCGACGAAGTCGGGCAATTCATCTGATTCTTCCGATGCTTCGAGTTCGTCAGATTCGTCTGATTCATCCACTTCGGCCGATAAGGCTGATAAGACCGGTGATGTCGGTGATGCCGACGAGACCGACTCGGCCAAGTCCGTCGACTCGGTCGACTCCGGCGCGTCGGGTGACTCGACCTCCGATGCCGCAGAAGGGTCCAATAAGGCCAAGGCCGGCACGGGTGCCGGCTCCGACTCGGACGGCTCCGCGGACCCCGAGGGCGCAAAATCGGACAAGTCGCCACAGAGTGATGACTCTTCGGTCGACGAGAGCGAGAGCGGCACGGGTCGCCATCGCGGCGCCAGTGCCGACGAGGGCGCCGCAGCCGAGGCGGAGGGCGGCACGGACGCGGCCGAGGGCTCCCGCGCCGCCGACTCCACCCCCTCCGGCCGTCACGCCTCCCGTGGCGGCGACGCGGCCCGGGAGGCCGTGGACGGCGCGTACACCGTCCGCGCGGGCGACAGCCTGACGCGGATCGCCAACTCGCTGGACCTGACCGGCGGGTGGCGCGAGCTGTACGCCGAGAACGAGAGCACGGTCGGAACTGACCCGGACCTTATCCTTCCCGGTCAGACCCTCGAAGTCGGTGCCGAAACGGGCGAAAAGTAGCGAGAGTTCGGGTCACTGTTCGCCCCTGAATGCCCGTTTTGATCTCCGTGGGAGATGAATCACAGACCCCCTGATCGTCTTTGAAATTCGGGCAATCACGTGTTTACGGTCGTGACCGCTCGCCACAGCGGGCCCCTGCGGTCGGTACGCCGAATCCTGCCAACGGCCGCAAGGAACAGTCGTCGCGTCAAGCGCCGTAGGCAGGAGCGGGGGACCCAAGGTAAGTGCCGGGTCCGGTGGTTGCGGCCCTTCGGGGGCGCACGTCCGGAACCGGCTCGGGGTGAAGCCGCGCGACGTGAGCCGAGAGGCGAGCGGGCGCGGCCGGGCAACTCAACCGGCCCGAACCCGACAGCTCACCTCGCAGGCGTCGGTGAGGGGATCTCTCCATGCTGTTTTCCAGCAAGGGCAAGCACCGTCGTCCGTCCAAGGCCGCTCGCGCCATCGCCGTCGCCGGTGTCACCGGCGCCGCGGCGGTCGCCGCCCCGCTGATGGCCGCCGGCAGCGCCTCCGCCGCCACCGCCTCCGAGTGGGACACCGTCGCCCAGTGCGAGTCCGGCGGCAACTGGTCCATCAACACCGGCAACGGCTACTACGGCGGCCTGCAGTTCTCGGCCTCCACCTGGGCCGGCTACGGCGGCACGAAGTACGCCTCCACCGCCGACCAGGCCACCAAGGCGCAGCAGATCGAGATCGCCGAGAAGGTCCTCGCGGGCCAGGGCAAGGGTGCCTGGCCGGTCTGCGGCAAGGGCCTGTCCGGTGCCGCGTACGACGGCGCCGCCGCCTCCTCCGGCTCCTCGAACTCCGGCTCCGCGCAGCAGAACACCCAGGAGAGCACCAAGAAGAGCACCGAGGACACCCGCGCCTCCCGCTCCTCCGAGCGTGCCACCGTCGAGACCCCGACCGGCAAGAAGGTCAAGAAGGGCGACGGCGAGTACAAGGTCGTCAGCGGCGACACCCTCAGCGCCATCGCCGAGAAGAAGAACGTCAAGGGTGGCTGGGAGAAGCTCTTCGAGCTGAACAAGGACATCATCGACGACGCCGACTTCATCTACCCGGGCCAGCAGCTCCACCTGAGCTGACCCCCGGCGCCGGCGACGGCCACCACGCGCCTGCCGCCCCACGGCCGCCCCCACGGCCGGGCAGGCGGGGCGGGTTCGGCTGGGCCGAGAAATTCGGGCCGCTTCCCAGCTGAACCACAGCCCGCTCACATCCGTGTCCTCCATAGTGAAGACCTCGTGAGGGCCGTCCCCCCGTCCCCACGGGCTCCCCGCTCCGGTGCGCATTCCCCCGTACGCACCGGGGCGGGGTTTTTCATGCCCGCCTCTTCCTTCTCTTCCTTCTGTTCACTTTCTGGCCCGCCCCCCTTTGTTCCGCGCTGGAACAATGGGTACGGTCTCTCTGTCCACGGGACGGTCGGTCGGCTGCCGACGAGCCCGGGGCGGTTAGGCTCTAGTCGCAAGGCCCGCGGGCCCCGCACTTCCGCGTCACATCCCATGAAGGAGATGCTCGTGCCGTCCATCGACGTCGTCGTAGCCCGGGAAATCCTCGACTCACGAGGCAACCCCACCGTCGAGGTCGAGGTCGGCCTCGACGACGGCAGCACGGGTCGTGCCGCCGTTCCGTCCGGCGCCTCCACCGGTGCCTTCGAAGCCATCGAGCTGCGTGACGGCGACCCCAACCGCTACCTCGGCAAGGGCGTCGAGAAGGCCGTCCTCGCCGTGATCGAGCAGATCGGCCCGGAGCTCGTCGGCTACGACGCCACCGAGCAGCGCCTCATCGACCAGGCGATGTTCGACCTGGACGCCACCGACAACAAGGGCTCCCTCGGCGCCAACGCCATCCTCGGCGTCTCCCTCGCCGTCGCCCACGCCGCCTCCGAGGCCAGCGACCTCCCGCTCTTCCGCTACCTGGGCGGCCCGAACGCGCACCTGCTGCCCGTTCCGATGATGAACATCCTGAACGGCGGCTCGCACGCCGACTCCAACGTGGACATCCAGGAGTTCATGATCGCCCCCATCGGCGCGGAGTCCTTCTCCGAGGCCCTGCGCTGGGGCGCCGAGGTCTACCACACCCTCAAGAAGGTGCTGAAGACCAAGGGCCTGTCCACCGGCCTCGGCGACGAGGGCGGCTTCGCCCCGAACCTGGAGTCCAACCGCGCCGCCCTGGACCTCATCCTGGAGGCCATCAAGGAGGCCGGTTACACCCCCGGCGAGCAGATCGCCCTCGCCCTCGACGTCGCCGCCTCCGAGTTCTACAAGGACGGCGTCTACACCTTCGAGGGCAAGGAGCGCTCCGCCGCCGAGATGACGGAGTACTACGCCGACCTCGTCGCGTCGTACCCGCTCGTCTCCATCGAGGACCCGCTGTTCGAGGACGACTGGGCGGGCTGGAACACCATCACCGAGAAGCTGGGCGACAAGGTCCAGATCGTCGGCGACGACCTCTTCGTCACCAACCCCGAGCGTCTCGCCCGCGGCATCGAGGAGGGCTCCGCCAACGCCCTGCTGGTCAAGGTCAACCAGATCGGTTCGCTGACCGAGACCCTGGACGCCGTCGAGCTGGCCCAGCGCAACGGCTTCAAGTGCATGATGTCCCACCGCTCCGGCGAGACCGAGGACGTCACCATCGCCGACCTCGCCGTCGCCGTGAACTGCGGTCAGATCAAGACCGGCGCCCCGGCCCGCTCGGACCGCGTCGCCAAGTACAACCAGCTGCTGCGCATCGAGGAGATCCTCGACGACGCCGCGGTCTACGCCGGCCGCTCGGCCTTCCCCCGCTTCAAGGGCTGACCCGTACAGGGTTAAGGCTTAGCCAGTCGTACGTCCCCGTACCGGTCCCGTACCGTGTGCGGGGACGTACGCGCGTGCGCGCGGGAGACAGGCAGAAGCGGAAGGGGAAGCGGGACATGGCCGTGAAGGACCGGGACCGGGACCGTTTCTCCACCGCGACGCGGCTGAAGGTGCTCGGAGAGCAGACGGCCGCCCGGGTCTACCGCTCCCAGACCAAGCGCCAGGCCCGCCGCTCCCGGCTGACCGGCCGGGCCGCGCTGCTCGCCCTCGTCCTCTGCTCGATGATCGTGGCGCTCGCCTATCCCATAAGGCAGTACGTCTCCCAGCGCGCCGAGATCGCCGACATGCAGCGGGAGCGCGAGGAGGCGCGCGAGCGCGTCGAGGAGCTGCGCGACCTCAAGGCGCGCTGGCAGGACGACGCGTACGCCGAGCAGCGCATCCGGGAGCGGCTGCACTATGTGATGCCGGGCGAGACCGGCTACACGATGGTCGACCCGGACGCGGCGAAGCAGTCCCGTACGACCCAGGGGGCGGCCGACCGTCCCTGGTACACCAATGTCTGGGACGGGGTCGACAAGGCCGACGCCGCCGACAGCTGAACGGCCACCTTCGTGACCGTCAACCGATGAGCCACACCGAGGACTTGAGTAGCAGGTTATGCAGACCCCTCCGCCGCCCACCCCGCGCACCGAGCCGACCGACGCCGACGTCGAGGCCTTCCAGCAGCAGCTCGGGCGCCCGCCGCGCGGGCTGCGCGCCATCGCGCACCGCTGCCCCTGCGGACAGCCCGATGTCGTCGAGACGGCGCCGCGCCTGCCGGACGGGACGCCTTTCCCCACGACGTACTACCTGACGTGCCCGCGCGCGGCCTCCGCGATCGGCACGCTGGAGGCGAACGGCGTGATGAAGGAGATGACGGAGCGGCTGGCGACCGACCCCGAACTGGCCGCCGCCTACCGGGCCGCGCACGAGGACTACATCGCCCGCCGTGACGAGATCGAGGTCCTGGAGGGCTTCCCCAGCGCGGGCGGCATGCCGGACCGGGTGAAGTGCCTGCACGTCCTCGTCGGCCACTCGCTGGCCGCCGGTCCCGGCGTCAACCCGCTGGGCGACGAGGCGATCGCGATGCTGCCGGAGTGGTGGGCCAAGGGGCCGTGCGTCACGCTTCCCGAGGGGGACGACCAGTGACCCGGGTCGCCGCCGTCGACTGCGGCACGAACTCCATCCGGCTCCTCGTCGCCGACTGCGACCCGGCCACCGGTGAACTCGTCGAGCTGGACCGGCGGATGATCATCGTGCGGCTGGGCCAGGGCGTCGACCGCACGGGCCGGCTGGCCCCCGAGGCGCTGGAGCGGACCTTCGCGGCCTGCCGCGAGTACGCGGCCGTCATCAAGGAACTGGGCGCCGAGCGGATCCGTTTCGTCGCCACCTCCGCCTCCCGGGACGCCGAGAACCGGGACGAGTTCGTGCGCGGGGTGTTCGACATCCTCGGCGTCGAGCCCGAGGTGATCTCCGGCGACCGCGAGGCCGAGTTCTCCTTCACCGGTGCCACCAAGGAGCTGACCGGCCGCACCGACCTCATCAGGCCGTACCTGGTCGTGGACATCGGCGGCGGCTCCACCGAGTTCGTCGTCGGCGACGACCAGGTGCGCGGCGCCCGCTCCGTGGACATCGGCTGTGTACGGCTGACCGAGCGGCACCTCGTCCGGGACGGGGTGGTCGTCGACCCGCCCGGGCCGGAGCAGATCGCCGCGATCCGCGCCGACATCGAGGCCGCCCTCGACCTCGCCGAGCGCGACGTGCCGCTGCGCGAGGCGCACACCCTGGTCGGGCTGGCCGGTTCGGTCACCACCCTGTCCGCGATCGCCCAGGACCTGCCCGCGTACGACTCGGCGGCCATCCACCACTCCCGGATCCCGTACGACCGGGTCCGGGAGATCACCGAGTGGCTGCTGCGGTCCACGCACGCCGAGCGGGAGGCCGTTCCCTCCATGCATCCCGGCCGGGTGGACGTGATCGCGGCGGGCGCCCTCGTCCTGCTGTCGATCATGGAGCGGATCGGGGCGACGGAGGTCGTGGTGAGCGAACACGACATTCTGGACGGCATCGCCTGGTCAGTGGCGTAGGTCGCGGGTGGCCGCCGGGTTCCTCCCGGCGGCCCGCAGGCGCTTGTGAGCGGGTGTTTACTACTCGCCGGTAGCCTCGCCTGAGCTGTTCGGATAACGTATGAGCGCGTCCGAGGGGTGCTCCGGCACCTCTCGTCGACCCGGCGCCGAGAAACTTCGTGAAGTTCTTCACAAGAGAATCGCCCCTGTTGAGCGATGTTTTGAGGCTCCGCAGAGCGTTCCGGAGGCCCAGGGGGTCAACAGGGCGTCCCCGAAGGGGTTTCGCGGGGGTCTCGTCCGTGTGAAACCGAAGGGTGGTCCAGGGCCCCCGAGAGGCCGGAACGGCAGTTCACGCGGCCTTGACAACGGTCAAACCCCCCGGCTGGTCCCCTGGTGGGCCGAGGGGTCGGTCAAAGGGGTCGCGCAGTGTAGCAGAGGGCGCGGGGAAGCTTGTGAAGGGGCGCACGAGCGACCCCCGTATGGCGGGTACATACTCGATGGCATGAGCACCACGGAGCGTCCCAGGATCCTCGTAGTAGGCGGTGGGTACGTAGGCCTGTACGCAGCTCGGCGCATCCTCAAGAAGATGCGCTACGGAGAGGCGACCGTCACGGTCGTCGACCCCCGGTCGTACATGACCTACCAGCCCTTCCTCCCCGAAGCCGCCGCCGGCAGCATCTCCCCCCGGCACGTCGTCGTCCCGCTGCGACGCGTGCTGCCGAAGGCGGAGGTCCTCACCGGTCGGGTCACCACCATCGACCAGGACCGCAAGGTCGCCACGATCGCCCCGCTGGTCGGCGAGGCGTACGAGCTGCCCTTCGACTACCTGGTGATCGCGCTCGGCGCGGTCTCCCGCACCTTCCCGATCCCCGGCCTCGCCGAACAGGGCATCGGCATGAAGGGCATCGAGGAGGCCATCGGCCTGCGCAACCACGTCCTCGAGCAGCTCGACAAGGCCGACTCCACGACCGACGAGGACGTCCGCCGCAAGGCGTTGACCTTCGTCTTCGTGGGCGGTGGCTTCGCCGGCGCGGAGACCATCGGCGAGGTCGAGGACATGGCCCGCGACGCCGCGAAGTACTACAAGAACGTGTCCCGTGAGGACATGCGCTTCGTGCTCGTCGACGCCGCCGACAAGATCCTCCCCGAGGTCGGCCCGAAGCTCGGCAGCTACGGCAAGGAGCACCTGGAGGGCCGTGGGGTCGAGGTCTACCTCAACACCTCCATGGACTCCTGCGTCGACGGCCACGTCGTGCTGAAGAACGGCCTGGAGGTCGACTCCAACACGATCGTCTGGACCGCCGGCGTCAAGCCGAACCCGGTCCTCTCGCGCTACGGCCTCCCCCTCGGCCCGCGTGGCCACGTGGACGCGTCGCCGACCCTCCAGGTCACCGGCACCGACTACATCTGGGCCGCCGGCGACAACGCCCAGGTCCCGGACGTCGCCGCCCGCAAGGCCGGCGTGGAGAACGCCTGGTGCCCGCCGAACGCGCAGCACGCGCTGCGTCAGGCCAAGGTCCTCGGCGACAACGTGGTCTCCGGTATGCGGGGCTTCCCGCAGAAGGAGTACGCGCACTCCAACAAGGGCGCGGTGGCGGGTCTCGGCCTCCACAAGGGCGTCGCGATGATCGTCATGGGCAAGATGAAGATCAAGCTGCGCGGTCGCCTGGCGTGGTACATGCACCGTGGCTACCACGGTCTCGCGATGCCGACCTGGAACCGCAAGATCCGGGTCTTCGCCGACTGGACGCTCGCGATGTTCCTCAAGCGTGAGGTCGTCTCCCTCGGCGCGATCGAGACGCCGCGTGAGGAGTTCTACGAGGCGGCCAAGCCCGCGCCGGTCGCTGCCGCGAGCAAGACCGGGGAGAAGGCCAAGGCCTCCTGACCTGTTGACCCATCCGAAGGGCCTCCCGCCATCCGTGGTGCGGGGGGCCCTTCGGCGTTGGGCGCCCAGTGACTCGGGGGTGCGGGTCTCGTCGGCGGGTGCGGGTGCGTGGGGCTTCTCACGCAGTTCCCCGCGCCCCTGAGAAGCAGGGCTGCGCCCCGTGCTTTTCAGGCCCGCAGGGCCTGGGCTTTCAGGGGCGCGGGGAACTGCGCGACCAGCCTTTACGCACCGCACCCGAAGAACACACCTCCCCACGGGAATACGACACAGCCCCGCAGGTGATTACCGTGGCGTTGGACATTCCGGGATCTCTTGTCACGGAGGTGTGCGCCATGCAGGACGCCGCGTCGCGGCTGAAGACCCTGTTCGAGCAGTTGTCGGGGGCCCCGCTCCCGGTCCGCCTGCGGGCCTGGGACGGCTCGACGGCCGGGCCGCCCCAGGCCCCCGTCCTCGTGGTACGCAGTCGCAGGGCCCTGCGCCGACTGCTGTGGAAGCCGGGCGAACTGGGCCTGGCCCGCGCCTGGGTCGCCGGTGACCTCGCTGTCGACGGCGACCTGTACGCCGTACTCGATCTGGTGGCCGCGCACGTGTGGGAGCGGGACGAGGACGCCCGGAGCCTCGCCGACATCCTGCGCGACCCGGAGGCGCGGGCAGCCGTCAAGGGGCTGCTGAAGCTGGCCGGCCCCGCCGTCCTGCTTCCGCCCGCACCGCCCCGCGAGGAGGTCCGCACCCGCCACCGGCACACCAGACACACCGACAGACGAGCCGTCAGCCACCACTACGACGTGGGCAACGACTTCTACGAGGCCGTTCTCGGCCCGTCGATGGTGTACTCCTGCGCCCACTGGTCCGCCTCCGACGGCACCACCACCCTCGAAGCCGCCCAGCACGACAAGCTCGACCTCATCTGCCGCAAACTCGGCCTGAGTCCGGGGCAGCGGCTCCTCGACGTCGGCTGCGGCTGGGGCTCCATGGCCGTGCACGCCGCCCGCGAGTACGGGGTCCACGTCGTCGGCGTCACCCTCTCCCAGGAGCAGGCCGCCCACGCCCGTAAGCGCGTCGCCGACGAGGGCCTCACCGACCGCGTCGAGATCCGTGTCCAGGACTACCGCGACGTCACCGACGGGCCCTACGACGCGATCTCCTCCGTCGGCATGGCCGAACACGTCGGCGCCGACAAGTACCTGGCGTACGCCGAGGACCTGTACCGGCTGCTCGCCCCCGGCGGACGGCTGCTCAACCACCAGATCTCCCGGCGGCCGCGGCGCGACGAGAGCAGGTACTCCGTCGACGGCTTCATCGACGCGTACGTCTTCCCGGACGGCGAACTCGCCCCGATCGGCATCACCGTCACCCAGCTCGAACGCGCCGGGTTCGAGGTCCGCGACGTGGAGTCCCTGCGCGAGCACTACGCCCTGACCCTGCGCGCCTGGGTCACCAACCTCGAAGCCCGCTGGGCGCACGCGGGCGCCCTGGTCGGCCCCGGCCGCGCCCGCGTCTGGCGCCTCTACATGGCGGCCTCCGCGCTCGGTTTCGAGCGCAACCACCTCGGCGTCAACCAGGTACTGGCCGTACGGACACCGGAAGGGGGTGCGTCGGGCCTCCCGCTCAGGTCCCGGACCTGGGGCGCCTGAAGGCCCGGACGGGGGCGCGTACGGCCATATACGCGCCCCCGTCCGTGTGCCTGCCTCGGCTACTCCGACTTGATCGCCGCGAGCATGTTCAGCTTCGCCGCGCGCCGGGCCGGCCACAGCGCGGCCAGGATGCCGACGGTGGCGGCGAGGAGGAGGAAGACGGCCATCCGGGCCCAGGGGACGACCAGTTCGTACGTCGGCATCCGGCTGGCGATCAGCTCACCGGCGGCCCAGCCGAAGAAGACACCCAGGCCGATGCCGAGGACACCGCCGAAGAGGGAGATGACCAGGGACTCCAGCCGGACCATCCGCTTGATGCCGCGCCGGTCGAGACCGATCGCGCGGAGCATGCCGATCTCCTGCGAGCGCTCGAACACCGACATGGCCAGGGTGTTGATGACGCCGAGGACGGCGACGATCACGGCCATGGCCAGCAGGCCGTACAGCATGTTCAGCATCAGCGTGAACATCTTCGCGATGTCGTCGGAGAGGTCCTGCCCGCTCTGGACCTTGATCGCCGGGTTCTCGCCGAGGGTCTTCTCCAGCCGGTCCTTGGTGGCGTCGGAGGCACCGGCCGAGGTCTTGACCATGACCATCATGTCGGCCGGGTCGACGTCGGCGGGCAGCCGCGCGTCGAGCGTCCTGTTGTCCAGGAGGATGCCCCGGATCAGCTCGTTGCTCTCGTAGACACCCGCGACCGTCAGCTTCTGCTTCTGCCCGCCCTCGAACCCGGCGGTCAACTCCGAACCGGCCTTCCAGCCGCGCCGCTCGGCGGTCTCCGCGTCCACCACGACCTCGCCGCCGCCGACCTTGAACGTCCCGTTGTCGAGCGGCAGGTCGGTGAGCTTCCCGATGGCCGAGCCGTTGACGCCCGTGAGGTACTCGGTCTCGTCGCCGATCCGGGACTCCGCGTTGCGCAGCGGCGAGACGGCGGTGACGCCCTCGGCGGCGGAGAGCTTCTTCTCCACGTCGGGGGAGAGGAAGTTGCCGTTGGCCATCGAGACGACGTAGTCCGCCTTGATGGCGTCGGCGGCCATCCTGCCGATGGCCTGCTGGAGGCTGCCCGCCATCACCGTCATCCCGGTGATCAGTGTCAGACCGATCATCAGGGCCGACGCGGTGGCGGCGGTGCGGCGCGGGTTGCGGACGGAGTTCTGCCGGGCGAGCTTGCCGGAGATCCCGAACACCCGCATGAGGGGTGCGGCGGCCGCGATCAGCGGGCGGGACAGCAGCGGGGTGAGGACGAAGACACCGATGATCAGCAGCACCGCGCCGATGCCCATCGGCGCCTGCCCGTCCGAGCCGTCCATGGTGGTGGCGTACAGCACGGTGGCGACGCCCGCGCCGGAGAACAGCGCGCCGATCGTGTTCCGGACGACCAGCGACTTGGTCGTCGCCTTCGCGTGCACGCTGCTCATCGCCGCGACCGGAGGGATCCTCGCCGCGCGGCGGCCCGGCAGCCAGGCGGCCAGCATCGTGATCAGTACGCCGACGAGCAGCGCGGTGGCGACCGTGCCGGGGGAGACCACCAGCGGGCCGGCGGGCACGGTCTCGCCGAGGGAGCTGATCAGGGCCCGCATCCCGGCACCGATCCCGACACCGGCGGCCAGACCGGTGACCGCGGCCACCAGGCCCACCACGAACGCCTCGATCAGCACGGACCGCGTGACCTGGCGGCGGGAGGCGCCGACCGCGCGCAGCAGGGCCAGTTCCTTGGTGCGCTGGGCGACCAGCATCGTGAAGGTGTTGGCGATGATGAACGTGCCCACGAACAGGGCGATCCCGGCGAAGACCAGCAGCGCGTTCTTCAGGCCGCTCATCTCGGCGGCGATCTGCGTGGCCTGGTCGTCCGCGAGCTGCTGACCGGTGGTGGTGTGGACGGAGTCCTTCGGCAGGACCTTCTCGACGGACTTCTGCAACTGGGCCTGGCTGGTGCCGGCCGCCGCCGTCACGTTGATCGTGTCGTACTCGCCCTTCATGTGGAAGAGCTTCTGCGCGGTCGCCGTGTCGAACAGGGTGAGGCTGCCACCGGCGGCGACATTGCCGTCGTCCGTCGTGAAGATCCCGCTGACGGTGGGGGTGAGGACCGGGCCGTCGACGGAGAGCCGCACGGTGTCGCCCACCTCGTACCCGGCCCGCTTCGCGGTCTCCGAGTCGATCGCGACCTCGTCCGGGCCCTCGGGCGCGCGGCCGCCGTCCCGGAGGGGGTACCGGGGGTCGTCCGTCCCCCAGTAGTTCCCGCCCTGCGACTGGAAGCCGCCGCCGATCAGCTTGCCGTCCTTGCCGGCGAGGGCGGTGAACCCGCTCACCACCCCGATCGCCGACTCGGCGCCGGGCGTTCGCTCGACCTTCTCCAGCACCTCGGGAGTCAGCTTCGGCTGGTCGGCGACGGTGTCGCCCTCGTCCGGCTGGTACCCCGGCCGGATCGAGACGTCCACCTGGTCGAAGCCCTTGGCCGAGCTCTTCTGGAGCGCGTCCGAGATGGTGTTGGTGAAGACCAGCGTGCCGGACACGAAGGCGACGCCGAGCATCACCGCGAGCACGGTCATGAGAAGCCTGGCCTTGTGCGAGAGCACGTTGCGCAGGGCGGTACGGAACATGGAGGGGTCCTGGTTTCGGGGTCGGGGCGGGTGGGGTGGGTCGGTGCGGGTGCGTGAACTCCCCTAGCTGGTACGCCCCTTGGTGTCGAACCTCTTCATCCGGTCCAGCACCAGGTCCGCCGTCGGCTCGTGCATCTCGTCCACGATGCGGCCGTCGGCGAGGAAGATGACCCGGTCCGCGTACGCCGCGGCCACCGGGTCGTGGGTCACCATCACCACGGTCTGCCCCAACTCCCGTACGGAGTTGCGCAGGAAGCCCAGCACCTCGGCGCCCGAGCGGGAGTCGAGGTTTCCGGTGGGCTCGTCCCCGAAGATGATGTCCGGCCGTGAGGCGAGGGCCCGCGCCACGGCGACGCGCTGCTGCTGGCCGCCGGAGAGCTGGGGGGGCCGGTGGCTCAGCCGGTCGGCCAGGCCCACCATCCGGATCACGGTGTCCAGCCACTGCTTGTCCGGCTTGCGGCCCGCGATGTCCATCGGGAGGGTGATGTTCTCCAGCGCGGTCAGCGTCGGCAGCAGGTTGAACGCCTGGAAGATGAAGCCGATCTTGTCCCGGCGGAGCTTGGTGAGCTGCTTGTCCTTCAGCGAGCCCAGTTCGGTCTCGCCGATGCGGACGGAGCCGGCCGAGAAGGTGTCCAGGCCGGCCACACAGTGCATCAGCGTGGACTTGCCGGACCCCGAGGGGCCCATGATCGCGGTGAACTGGGCCTGCCGGAAGTCGACGGTGACCTGGTCCAGCGCGACCACCCGGGTCTCGCCCTGTCCGTAGACCTTCGACAGTTCCGTGGCGCGGGCGGCCACGGCGGTGGACCGGTCGGCGAGGGGAGTGGTGGTCACGGGTGGGAACTCCTGTCGGGACGACGGCGTTTGGGGTGTGCGAGAGCGGCCAGGACCGTGACGCGTGCCGAGGGCATGCCGGGGCCGTTCGCTTCTTGCTTCGTGGATGGCTCCATCGTCTCGATGCCGGGGCGCCGTGTAGTCAGCCGCTGTTCCGGTTCCGGGGGCAGACTTCTGACGGACCGGCGGGCGCCGGGTCATACCTGGGGATGACGGCGGGCTCCGACCCCGGATGCCAGGCACTGACCGACACGAGTCACCGCGTCACCGCGCGTGCCGTCGGTGGGACCGCCCGTTCGGGCGGTGAAATTCCGTCATTCCGCACACGGGCGGTCTTGCCGTCCGTAAGGCTACTGGCAAGTGCGGATGGCGTGTTCCGTGGGCTGATGCACCCTCAGACGTCAATAAAATAAGACAACATCGGTCCGCTCTTCGACTGTTCGGGGGAGGCGTCCCGATAGGCTCGGGACCTCAGCGCGGAGCCCATGGCCTGCCCGGATGGTGGAATGCAGACACGGCGAGCTTAAACCTCGCTGCCCTCGCGGGCGTACCGGTTCAAGTCCGGTTCCGGGCACCTCCGACCAAACCAGTACATTTCCTTTCAGGCCTCCACATGTCTCCCGGCGGCGAGGTGCCGCCCACACTCACCGAGCGCACGCCGCCTCCACGGGTCCGGCGCGACGCGGAGGCGGACGCACGGCAAGTGCCTCGCGGCGGCGGCCGTTCTCCCCCGGTCCGCCCGACGGCGGCTCGGACCCGGTCCCGACACCCGTCACCATCGCGTCCGCGAGGTCACGGGGTGTAATGGGGCCCGCTTGGGTTGAGGGGGGTGGGGGGGGGAAACAGGGGGACGCGTAACT
>NZ_JARGEE010000021.1:0-43580 GCF_033794485.1 Streptomyces sp. MB09-02B | reverse complement strand
CGGTGGGGCCGGGTGCGGACGCCCGCTGGGGCGGCGCGCCCGGTGCGGGGTGGGGCCCTGCGGGCCGGCGCGTGCCGCTGCTCTGCTCGGGGACGGCGTGGATCTGCGGCAGGTCACCCGGTTCGCCGCCGAGGAGGCCCTGCGGGACGACGAACGCGGCTTGGACACCGCCGTAGATGTTGCTCTGCAGACGGACCTGGATGCCGTGGCGGCGGGCCAGCTGGGAGACGACGAAGAGCCCGATGCGGCCGTCCTGGAGGAGGCTGGCGACGTTGACCTGGTCGGGGTCGGCGAGCAGGGCGTTCATCTTGTTCTGCTCGGTGACGGGCATGCCGAGGCCGCGGTCCTCGACCTCGACGGCGAGGCCGGAGGTGACGAGGTTGGCGCGGAGCAGGACCTGGGTGTGCGGAGCGGAGAAAACCGTGGCGTTCTCGACGAGTTCGGCGAGGAGGTGGATGACGTCGGCGACGGCGTGCCCGCGCAGGGTGCCGTCGACCGGGGGCACCAGCTTGACCCGGGAGTACTGCTCGACCTCGGCGATCGCGGAGCGCAGCACCTCGGTCATGGAGACGGGGTTGCTCCACTGGCGGCGGGAGACGGCGCCGCCGAGGACGGCGAGGTTCTCGGCGTGGCGGCGGATGCGGGTGGCGAGGTGGTCGACGTGGAAGAGGCCCTTGAGCAGGTCCGGGTCCTCGATCTCGTTCTCCAGGTCGTCGAGGATGGAGATCTCGCGCTGGACGAGGGACTGGAGTCGGCGGGCCAGGTTCACGAAGACTTCGAGCTTCTGTTCGCTGCCGACGTGGCTGGAGAGCTGGGAGGCCTGGACGACGGCGGTGACGGCGCTGTCGTGGGCGCGGGCGAGGTCGGCGGCGAGCGGCTCGAAGTCGTCGGCGCCCGCGGCGGTTCTGATGCGGGGGCCGCGCGCGGGCGGCTGGTCGCCGCGCCGGAGTGCGTCGACCAGGGAGCGCAGGTCGTCCTCGCGCTTGCTGCTGGCCTGGCGCAGGCTGCCCAGCCGTTCGCGGACGGACCTGGCGGTGCGCCCGGCGGCCACGGCGCCGATGGCGATGCCGGCGAGCGCCACGGTGGCGGCTCCGGCGAGGACCGCCCACAGGGTCAGGCTGGGCCGGGCTCCGCCGGCCCGGAAGGTGAACAGGACGGCGGCGCAGGCGCTGAGGGCGACCGCGGTGGGGGGCAGCACCGCGAGGCGCACCAGCTGTGGCCGTATGTGGATCTCGGGCAACGAGGGGACGGCGGCGCGGGTGGCCGATCGCCCGTGCCGCCCGCCCTCACGGCGGTCTGCGCGGGCGGCCGGTGCGCGAAGGTGAGACATCAGCGTCCTCGTACTGGTCCGTCTGGGTGTGGGGGGTGCGGCGTCCGGGCGACTCGGGCGTGCGCCATCGCGTGTCGGTCGCGAGAGTCGAAGAATTCGCCACAGCGTCGTCCGACGGCAACTCACAGTAGTCGCCAACGCGACATGTGCGGTGCGCAGTTGACAAAGACAGCCGTAATGCGTCCCGCTCTGGTATGAGGCTTCGTGCGAAAGTCCGATAATTCTTCGGACGCTTGTTCCTGCCGGATTCTTTTTGCGCCCGAATTTCGATCAGAGCCGATCAAAATAGGTCGGCAAAAGACGTCGAGGGCCGGGGAGCCTGTGCTCCCCGGCCCTCGACGTCCGTCGAAAAATCACCCTGTCGGGAGAATTCCCGACCGGATTCTCAGCCCTCCGCCACCAGGTCCAGCCGCTCCCCCACCGGGGGCCAGGCGGCCCAGCCGCCGACCGGCCGCTGGGAGACCGCGCGCCACCACGGATCCACCGGCGGCGTGTTCTTCGGCTCGAACGGCTCCCCCGGCCGCGGCGCGGCCATCGTGACCCCCGCGCTGTGGGTGGCCCACATCATGCGCTCGCCCGGCTCGGCCCAGGCGTGCATCGCCAGGTTGAACGTCGCCCAGTGGATCGGCATCATCACCCCGCCGGGCTCGCCGCCCTGCAGGTCGAGGTGGGTCTGCAACCCCTCGTCGGGTGTCATGTGGATGTCTGGCCAGTACTCCGAATAAGCGCCCACCTGGATCATGGTGAGGTCGAACGGGCCGTGCGCCGCGCCGATGTCCTCGAAGCCCCCGAAGTACCCGGTGTCGCCGCTGTGGTAGATCCGGTGCTCGTCACCGGCGACGACCCAGGAGGCCCAGAGCGTGTGCTGGGTGTTGCGCAGGCCCCGGCCGCAGAAGTGCCGGGCGGGCGTCGCGGTCAGGGTGAGGCCGCCGACCTTCGTGGCCTCGTGCCAGTCCAGCTCGCGGATCCGGTCCGCGGAGACCCCCCAGTGCTCCAGATGGGCGCCTACGCCGAGGGGCACGGCGAAGAGCGTGTCCGTGCCCGCCAGTTCCCTGATCGAGGGCATGTCGAGGTGGTCGTAGTGGTCGTGCGAGATGACCACGACGTCGACCGGGCCGAGCGCGGCGAGCGGCACCGGCACGGGGTGCAGCCGCTTGGGCCCGGCGAAGGCGAAGGGGGAGCAGCGCTCGCCCCAGACCGGGTCGAAGAGCACCCGGTGGCCGTCGATCTCCGCGAGCACGCTGGAATGTCCCATCCAGGTGGTGCGCAGCCCGCTCGCCGGGGGCCTGGCCAGGTCGGCGAGGGTCGTGGAGTGCACCGGGATCAGCCCCGCCGGGGCCCGCCGCGCCCTCTCGTCCTTGCGGAAGTAGCTCTTCGCCATCTCCACGGCGGCACCCCCGGAGGGGCGGACCTGCGCGCCCTCGGGGTTCACGAAGACCCCGTTCGCGAAATGCGGGGATCTGCGGATCCGCTCCAATCGGGCACCGCTCGGATCCGCGCCGAAGGCGGCGGGCCGCGCTGCGCGCAGCGCCGAGCTCAGAGAACGGGATCCGGAACCGGACACGGCACCTCCAGGTGGATTCGCTCAGGCATCCCATTATGGTCCGCCCCTCCGACCGCGCCGGGTCCGACTGTCCCCGCACGATGCAATACTGACCAACTATTCAGTAGATATTTTTGTTCCCGGGGAGCCCCATGACCACCACCCCTTTCATGTCGCTCACCTGGACCGACCACGTCACGGGCCGACGGGGCTTTCTCGTAGTGGACCGGCTGGTGCGCGGGGTCTGCAGCGGCGGCCTGCGGATGCGCCCCGGTTGCACGCTGGACGAGGTCGCCGGACTCGCGCGCGGCATGACCATGAAGGAGGCCCTGCACTACGCCCCCGACGCCCGGTACATCCCGCTCGGTGGCGCCAAGGGCGGCATCGACTGCGACCCCCGGGACCCGGAGGCCTACGGCATCCTGGTGCGCTACCTGCGCGCGATGCGCCCGTACATCGAGAGCTTCTGGACCACCGGCGAGGACCTCGGGCTCTCCCAGGAGCTGGTGGACCGCGCGGCCGGCGAGGCGGGCCTGGTGTCGACGATCCAGGCGGTGTACCCCCTCCTGGACGACGAGGGATCGGCCCGACGGCGCCTCGCGGACGCCTTCGCCGTCCAGATGGACGGCATCGGCCTGGACGAACTGGTCGGCGGCTGCGGTGTCGCCGAGTCCGTGCTCACCGCCCTGGACCGGACCGGTACGCCGTACGCCGGGACCCGGGTCGCGGTGCAGGGCCTGGGCACCATGGGCGGCGCCACCGCCCGCTTCCTCGCCCGCGCAGGCCTCACGGTGGTCGCCGTCGCCGACGTCAAGGGCACCCTCACCAATCCCGCCGGCCTGGACGTGGAGGCCCTCCTCGCCGCGCGCGACCCGCACGGCACGATCGACCGCGCCGCGCTCCGGCCCGCCGACCACGAGACCTCCGCCGACGCCTGGGCGGCCACCGAGGCCGAGGTGCTCGTGCCCGCGGCCGTCTCCTACGCGATCGACACCACCAACCACCACCTCGTCACCGCCCGGTTGATCGTCGAGGCGGCCAACATGCCCGTTCTCCCGGCAGCCGAGGAAGCACTCACCTCCCGCGGCGTCACCGTGCTGCCCGACGTGGTGGTCAACTCCGGTACGAACGCCTGGTGGTGGTGGACCCTGTTCGGTGACATCGGCCCCACCGCCGACGAGGCGTTCACCCACATCCGCCGCTCCATGCGCGCCCTCGTCGACCTGATGCTCACCCGGGCCGAGACCGAGGGCGCCACGCCCCGCGCCGCCGCCCACGCCATCGCCGCCGACCGCCTGCCGACGATCACGGACCGCTTCGGCTGGCACCGCTGACGTCCCGGCCCGCGCCGGGGTGGCTCGAAGCCTGCGGCGCCGCGCGGGGGCCTGGGTAGGGTTGCCGTGTGGGCAGGGTGCGGTTGAGCGTGGCCGAGCGGCGTGCGGAGCTGCTCCGGGCCGCCATCGAACAGATCGAGGAGCGGGGCGTCGCGGCGGTGCGGATCGCCGACGTGGCCGCTGTCCTCGGGGTGAGCAACGCCCTGGTCCTCTATCACTTCTCCACCAAGGAACGCCTGGTGGCCGAGGCCTTCCGCCACGCCGCCGAGGACGACCTGGCCCATCTCCGCAAACTCCTGGGCCGCCGCACCACGGCCCTGCGCCGCCTGAGGGCGGCCGTGCGCTGGTATGCCCCCACCGGTCAGGCCAAGGGCTGGCGCCTGTGGATCGAGGGCTGGGCCGCGTCCCTGCGCGACCCTGCCCTGCGCGAGGTCACCCGTGACCTGGACCGCCAGTGGAAGGCGGCCCTCACCGAGGTCATCGAGGCCGGTGTGGCCGCCGACGAGTTCCGCTGCCCGGATCCGGCGGCGTCCGCCCTGCGCCTCACCGCCCTCCTGGACGGCCTGGCGGTACAGATGACGGCCTACGACGGAGCCGTCTCCCGCACCCGGGCACAGGAGTGGGCCGACCGGGCTCTCGCCCACGAACTGGGCCTGGACCCCGCGTCATTGACGACGGCAACTCGCTGAAAACGGCGAACACCCGCGCCCCGAAAGGGGCGCGGGGAACTGCGCGAGCAACCACGACATACGGAACGCCGCCCACGAAGCGGCCTTCCCACGGCGAGAAGGCGCCCTTTCTCGAACCTCAGGCCACGGTCTCGAACCGCAGGCCACGGTCTCGACCCTCAGGCCACGGTCTCGATCCGCAGCCTGATGTCGTCCGGCGACAGATGGCCCTTCGCCGACACGTGGTCCCCGGAGGACTCCCCCCGCAGCCGTCGGCCGATCCACGGCACCAGGTACTCCCGCGCCCACTGGATGTTGTCCCGCCGCATCTCCAGCGTCCCGCGCGGCGGCAACGGCGGCCAGGGCTGATCGGGATCCGCAGGGACCTCGACCCCCAGCACCTGCCCGGCCCGCAGGGCGACCCGTGTGTGCCCCTCCGGGGAGAGATGCAGCCGGTCCAGGTCCCAGGCACGCCGGTCCTGCACCGTCTTCAGCGACCACAGGTCCAGCACGGGGCACCCGTAACGGTCGGCGATGGCCCGCACATGCAGGTTGTACGTCGCGATCTTGCCCCTCAGATGCTTCAGCACCGGCACGTCACGGGTGTCGAACCCGGTCGTCACCATGACCGTGCCGACGGCCGAGGTGAGTCTCACCACCGCCCGCTCGAACCGCTCCGCGACCTCGTCGGGGTCGGTGCCCGGCCTGATGATGTCGTTGCCGCCCGCGCAGAAGGAGATCAGATCGGGGGCGAGCTCCAGCGCCCTCGGCACCTGGTCCTCCACGATCTGGTCGAGGAGCTTCCCCCGCACGGCCAGGTTGGTGTAGTCGAAGTCGCCCTCGGGCAACCGGTCCGCGAGGAGCACCGCGAACCGGTCGGCCCAGCCGACGAACCGCCCGTCGGGCCCCGGGTCGCCGACGCCCTCGGTGAAGCTGTCCCCCAGCGCCACGTACGACCCGATCATTGCTCTGCTGCCATTCGAATCGTCTGTCACATCGGGCCATGATTCACCTTCGCGTGTGACCTACGCGACCGTAATAAGGGCTTGACGGACGGTGAGATAGACCACGTGTCAAGTGTTGGTCAATCCGGAATAGCCAGGCCCCGTCAGTGGAGCCTCCACACCCGGAAGTCCTCGATGCGGAAGTGGCTCCAGGTGGTCCGGAAGGCGAAGTGCCCCCGCGTGTACGGCTCGGGATCACGGTGGTCGAACACGAGCCGGTCGTTGTTCCACCACTGGACCTTCGACCCGTCCGAGACGATCCGCACGCGATGCGGCTCGTTCGCGACGAGCAGCGGCTCGGTGTAGTCGTAGAGCAACGGCCGCACCCCCGCCTCACCCACGTAGCGCCGCATGCGCGTCGTCGTGTTGGTGTTGGCCCCGTACCCGACGTAGTACGTCTTCAGATGGTCGTACTCGGCGAGCGCGCCCCCTCGCGGGGTGGCGAAGAGGTCATCGGGCGAGCGCACGTCGACGGCGTTCCAGAAGTTGTTCAGATCGGACACCCGGTCGTTGACCCCGCCCGCCGATACCGGTGTGGCCGTGTACGCGATGACGTACGGCCCTGCCAGCTCGCGCCTGAACCAGAGCGTGGCCCCGGCCGGTACGTCGACCTCCAGCACACCGCGCGAGGCCGTGACCGTCCCGCCCCGCTCCAACTCCGCGGCCCACTGCCCGAGTCCGTGCCGAAAGTCGTCGGCGGCGATCAGCCGGCCGCGCCGCCGGGGCGTACGGGCGGACGCGGTTCCCGCCGGGGCGACGGCCGCGAGGGCGGCACCGGCGGCGAGCGCTCCGAACGCTCTACGGGTGGTCATACGACGCTCCTTGTTCTCGGTGACGTGCGGCACGCGCCGGCGCTCCTTGTGCAGAAGGGGCGGTAGGCGCAGTAGGGGCAGTAGGGCCGTAGGGGTCCATGGTGCAGAAAGCGCTTGCAGGGATCACTGTGGCCTCGCGCCCGCACGTCTGTCGAGACGTCGATCAGCCATGCCACACGACCGCAACGCGGTGATCACGAAGTCACCACGGCCCGCCCCCACCCACACCCGCCCAATCCCCGGTGCCGGTCCTGGCCCTGTCCTGGTCCTGGTCCTGGCCCTGGTCCGCCCGCCTGCTTTCCGGAAAACGTCGAAGGCCGGACCCCCGGTCATGGTGGGGTCCGGCCTTCGACGGGTGCGGCGGCGTGGATCAGATGCCGACGCCCTTCGAGCGGAGGTACGCCAGCGGGTCGATGTCCGCGCCGTAGTTGGGGCTGGTGCGGATCTCGAAGTGGAGGTGCGGTCCGGTGACGTTGCCGGTCGCGCCCGAGAGGCCTATCTGCTGGCCGCCGCTCACGGACTGACCGGCGGAGACGGAGATCGAGGACAGGTGCGCGTACTGGGCGTAGTAGCCGTCGGCGAGCTTGACGACGACCTGGTTGCCGTACGCGCCGCCCCAGCCGGCCGAGACGACGGTGCCCGCGCCCACGGCCTTGAGGCTGGTCCCGGTCGGGGCCACGAAGTCGACGCCCGTGTGGTAACCGCTGGACCACATGCTGCCGGCGGTCTTGTACGCGGTACCGACGGTCCCGCTCAGGATGGGCCGGCTGAAGCCGGAGGCGTTGGACGACGAGGACTGGCCGCTCGCCGTGGAGGTAGACGCCTGGGTGTCCTTCGACTCCTGCTTCGCGGAACCGGAGGGCTTCGAGGGCTGGGACGGCGTGGAAGACTCGGCGGGCTTCGAGGACTGCGACAGCTGCGGCTTGGACGAGGAGCGCGACGTCTCGCTCGACGCGGCCCTCTCACCGATGGACAGCTTCAGCCCCGGGTGGATGAGCGAGGGGTCGGAGCCGATCGCCGCACGGTTGTCCGAGTACAGCCGCTTCCAGCCACCCTCGACGTCCTGCTCGTCCGCGATCTTCGCGAGGTAGTCGCCGACCTTGACCGAGTAGGTCTTGGGAGCCGCCTTCTTGCCGGCGGTCTTCTCCGCCTGAGCGGCCTTCTCGGCCTGCTCGATCCGGGCGCCCGCCTCGGCCGCCGCCTTCTCGGCGGCGATCGTGGTCGCCTTCTCGGAGACACCGGAAACGGTGGCGCTCGGGGTCGCGGCGTGGGCGCCGGCGGCTCCGATCAGCGGCAGCGCGAGCGCCGCGCCACCGGTCCCGGCGGCGGCTATCGAGCGGGTGAAGCGCTGGGACTTCGGACGGCGGTGCTTACCCTTCGCGGGCATGGCGAATTCCTCTCCGGCGCCTGCGAGGTGAGCTGTCGGGTGCGGACTGGAGATGTCCGGCCGTGCTGGTGCACGGCTTTACCCCTAGCCGTTCCGGAGACCGGAACAGGCGGTGGTTCCTGTGGGTCCCCCGCTCCTGCCGTGGATCGGGTCGGTACGCGGCTCCGGTCGGCGGCAGGATTGGGCGTCCGTCCGGATTGACGCCGAACGTAAGCGACTTGTGCCCACAGAGACAACCATTGGGACTTCCTGTGCGTCTTGCACCCTGATCCTTACCTCAATTCACCATCACGCTCCGTAAAAGACTGGTCTAGCGCGTATTCCAACCTCCCTGGAAATCAGCGCGAATTACGTGGACATGACGGCAACGGAACGTCACGAATATGACGCTGCTCACGCCCCTACGGCCCAGTAGGCTTTATTCCAGGGCTTGTTGGAATTATTGCTTCATTTCGGACAGATCACTCAAGTGCGTCGCAGACGGATAATTGCCGCATCGAAGTCGCCACGTAGCCGCGTCGGCAATCCGTGATGCGCCAGCACGGCACCTCGGTACGTTTCGCCCGTTTCGCGGCACTCATACGACTCCGTCGGATCCAGCCCGCGCAGCCGGAGCGGGGCGAGCGGCTCTCCGTAGTGCTGGGCCTGGAGCCAGGCGAGGACGACGACCTCGTCACCGTGGACGTACTGCACGGCGCTCAGCCCTCCCGTCGGCGGCCGCAGCCGGTACAGGTCGCCGCGCTGCACGACCGGCCGGATCTCCTTGTACAGCTCCACCCACTCCCGGGCCTCGGCAAGCTCCTCCTCGCTCCACTCGGTGAGGTCGCCGCCCACGCCGAGCACGCCGGCCATGGCACTGACGAACCGGAACCGCAGCGAGCTGACCCGCCCGTTGAGCTGGTTGTTCGGGCTGTCGGTGACCCACGCCGCCATGCTCCGGGCCGGATGGATCTGACTGAAGCCGTGTTGGATGGCGAGCCGGTCGAGCGGGTCGGTGTTGTCGGAGGTCCACACCTGGTCCGTCCGCGCCATGACCCCGAGGTCCACTCGGCCGCCACCACCCGAGCACGACTCGAACGCGACCCCGGGGTGCGCGGCCCGCAGCCGGTCCAGCAGGGCGTAGAAGGCGTGCACGTGCTCGACCCACAGCTTCTGCGGATAGGGCTCACCGGGCCAGCCGGCGTCGGTGAAGCAGCGGTTGAAGTCCCACTTCACATAATCGATCGGGGCGCTGGACAGGAGGGTGTCGAGCCGCTGCCAGAGGTATTCCTGGACATCCTCGCGCGCGAGATTGAGCACGAGCTGATTGCGCAGTTCCGTCCGCTTCCGCCCCGTTTGAAACTGTGCCCATTCGGGGTGCGCCCGGTACAGCTCACTGTCCGGATTGACCATTTCCGGCTCGACCCAGATGCCGAACTGCATCCCCAGGGCGTGCACATAGTCGGCGAGCGGCCCGAGCCCCTTCGGGAAACGGTCCGGGTTGGGCGTCCAGTCGCCGAGGCCGGCCCGGTCGCTGGTCCGCGCCCCGAACCAGCCGTCGTCCACCACGAACAGCTCGACCCCGATGGCCGCCGCCCGCCGCGCGAGGGCCCCCTGCTGCTCCTCGGAGATGTCGAACTCGGTGGCCTCCCAGGAGTTGAAGAGCACCGGCCGGTCCTGGTCCGCGTCCGGGATGACGTACGCCCTCTGGTACGCGTGCCAGGCGCGGCTCGCCCCGCCGAGGCCACCATCGCTCCACAGGCCGGCGAAGACAGGCGTGGTGAACGTCCCACCCGTCTCCAGCCTCAGCAGTCCGGACTCGTCGTAGCCGGCGCCCCCGGTGATCTGTACGCGCGCGTCCGGGAGTTGGGCCACCGCGATCCGCCAGGAACCCGACCAGCCCAGGGCGCAGCCGTAGACCTCGCCGCGCTCCTCGGTGGCGTCCGTGTCGAGGGCGACCCAGGGCAGGTGCTGGTGCCCGGTGTGTCCGCGACGGCTGCCGATGACCTTCTCGCCGTAGGTGAGGTCGGCGCGCACGAGCCGGGACTCGGCCGCCCACCGCCCGTGCAGCTGAGAGAGGCGCCAGGTCTCCTCCTCGCGCCGCGGCAGCGTCCAGGTCGCCGAGTCGGCGCGCAGCAGCTCCACCGCAGGTCCCTCGTTGAGGAGGGTCACCCAGCGCTCGACCACGTCGTCGCGCATCCGGTAGTGCAGGGTGATCCCCAGTCCGCCGTCGGCGAACCGCAGCCGCAGCTCGTCGCCGTCGGCCTCGTACGCCCGGAAGGTCCACTCGGTGCCGCGCCGCTCGTCCGTGCGCACGGAGAGCGCGGGGCGGGTGAAGCGGGGCCCGCCCTCGACGGGGTACTCCTCGTGTCCGTCGACCGGGGCCTCGAACGGCCAGTACGGCAGCCGCTGCCGTGCGGCCAGCTCCTCGGCGTCGGCGAGGGCGATCCGGGGACCCCAGTGCAGGTGCAGCAGCTCGTCGTTCTCGGTGAGCCGCAGGGCATAGCTGCTCCTGGGCCCGGTGAGAAGCCAGGTCCGGCCGTCCGCTCCGATTTCCAACATCAAGCCCCCACAGATTCGAACAGGTGCGATCGGGCTGCAACATCATGGCAGGTCGCCGCGGGCGCCCGACGGCGCCTGTGGACAACCGCCGATCCGTCGGCGGAGCAGCCTGTGGACAACCCGTCCGGGCTCCCGCACCCGGCTGTGGACAACTCATTGGCGTACGCACCCATGTCGTATCGTCGAGAGCGCGCCTCGATGTCGAGTGCGCGCCCGTCGGCGCTCGACGCGGACGGCCGTATGGGAGGGAGCCCCAGTGACGCAGCAGATCCCGTCGACCGAACCCGAGCTGACCGGCGTGCGCAATTTCCGCGATGTGGGCGGTCTGCCGACCGTGGACGGCCGTCGGGTGCGTCACGGGGTGCTGTTCCGCAGCGGCCACCTGGCGCACGCGAGCGAGGAGGACGCCGCGTTCCTGGCCTCCCTGGGCCTGCACACGGTCTTCGACTTCCGTAACGCGGCCGACCAGAAGCTGGAGGGCCCGGACGTCGAGCTGCCCGGCGTCCTCAATGTGAACCTGCCGCTGAGCGACCCGGCGGACGGTGCCGAGTTCTGGAAGTTGGTCCGCGACGGCGATCTGGACCAGCTGCGGGAGCTGCTGGACGACGGCAAGGCGGCGGGCCGGATGATCGCCTCCTACCGGCGGATCATCAAGGACCGCACGGCCGAGCACTCCCGGGTACTGCACGCACTGGCCGAGGACAGCGTGCCCGCGCTGATGCACTGCGCTGCGGGCAAGGACCGCGCGGGCCTCTCCGTCGCCATCACGCTGCTCGCCCTGGGTGTGGAGCGCGAGGCCATAGTCGCGGACTACCTGGAGTCGAACGCCAAGCACCGCCGCTACAAGGTGCACCGCAGCAGCAGCGCGGCGAGCGCGTACACCCCGGAGGTCATGGAACTGCTGAGTCCGCTCTTCGACGCCCGCGCCGAGTATCTCCAGGCGGCCTTCGACACCGTCGAGGAGACCTGGGGGGACGTGGACACCTACCTGGAGCAGGGCCTGAAGCTCACCCCGGCCACCCGGGAGCGCCTGCGCGAGCGCCTGCTGGACTAGGGCCCTTCTGATGTATCTCCGCGGCGTCACGACGCCCGGCCCGGCCGGGGCGTCACTGGTTGGCGCCCACCTCGAACAGCAGATAGATGAACGCCGCGAAGACATGGCCGACCGCGATGTAGATGATGAGCCGCACCCACAGGGCGCGGGGGAACTTCTCTTCCAGGTCGGTCATGGCGTCTCTCCGGACGGGGTCGGCCCGAGGCACAGCGCGGCGGTCGGGCTCTGCAGAAGGGTGTGGACGAACAGGAGGTCGGCGCCGTCGTGGTCGGCGGCGGCGATGCGGTGCGGGGTCAGCGAGTCGAAGTGCGCGCTGTCCCCCGGCTCCAGCAGATGCGCGGTGTCCCCGAGTCGCAGCCGCAGCCGCCCCTTGAGGACGTACAGCCACTCCTCGCCGGGATGGACCCGCACGATGTCGCCCTGCGAGCCGTGCGGCACATGGACGCGCAGCGCCTGCATCCCGCGCCCGGACGCGCCCGCCTGCCAGTACGTCCAGCCACCGGCCCGGGTGGGCTCCATGTCGGACGCCCGCAGCACGGCGTCCCGTTCGGCGACGGTCTCGCCGAGCAGTTCGGAGACGGTCGTACCGTAGACGCGGGCCAGCGCGAGCAGCATCGGCAGCGAGGGCTGGCGCTGTCCGGTCTCCAGCCGGGAGAGGTGGGCGGGTGACAGCCCGGCGGCGCGGGCGGCGGCCTCCAGGGTGAGGGCGGCCCGGCGGCGCAGGCCCCGCAACTGCGGGGCGACGACGGGCAGTTCCGTGTCGACCGGCGGCTCGGGAGGGTGCGTACCCTCGGAGGGGCTCATGCCCTCCATTCAGCCGCAGCTTTGCCTCTGCGGCAAATTTCTTGCCTCAGAGGCAAAGCCCACCCACAGGCCTGCCTCAGAGGCAGAGCTCTGCGGACCGCGCCACGGAAGTGCAGCGACACCGCCCCGGCTAGCGGTTGGCAACCGCCTGCTTCACCAGTGTCCTGCCGAAGTCCCACATCAGTCCGCCCCCGCTGTGCGCGTCGTCCATCACCTCCGTGAAGGCAGCGACGAACCGGTCCACCTCCCGTTCCCCGATGATCAGCGGCGGGATCAGCTTGATCACCTCCAGGTGGTCGCCCGAGACCTGCGTGAGGATGCGGTGGCGTCGCAGCAGCGGTACGACGACCATCTGGGCGAAGAGCCCCTTGCGGGCCGCCTGGAGCATGGTCCAACGGCTGCGGAGCTTGAGCGACCTGGGCCTGCCGAACTCGATGCCGATCATCAGGCCGCGGCCGCGCACGTCACTGAGGAGTTCGTACTTGTCGACCAGAGCCGTGAGCCTGCTCTTCAGCAGCTCGCCCGTCGCCCGGGCATGGGCCACGATCTGCTCGTTCTCCATGACGGAGAGGACGGCGAGCCCGGCGGCCATGGCCTGGGCGTTGGAGCCGAAGCTCGCGGAGTGGACGAGGACCCGGTCCATCGACGAGTAGACCTTCTTGAAGATCCAGTCCTTGCCGAGGGTCGCGCCGACGGGGACATAACCGCCGGAGAGCGCCTTGGCCACACAGACCAGGTCCGGTTCGACGCCGTCCTCGTGCTGGTAGGCGTAGAAGTCCCCGGTGCGGCCGAGCCCGGTCTGGACCTCGTCGACGATCAGCAGCCCCTTGTGCCGGTGCAGCAGTTCCTGGGCGGCGCGCAGATAGCCGGGCGGCGCCTCGTGCACGCCCTTGCCCTGGATGGGCTCGACGACGAGGGCGGCGACGTCGCCCTTCCGCAACTCCCTTTCCAGCGCGTCCAGATCGCCGAGCGGTACGGCCGTGTCGGGCAGCAGCGGTGCGAAGCCGTCCCGGAAGCCGTCCTCGCCGTTGACGGAGAGCGAGCCGGTGGTGAGCCCGTGGAAGGCGTGGTCGCAGTAGAGGACGCGGGGTCTGCCGGTGGCGTAGCGGGCGAACTTCAGCGCGGTCTCGACGGCCTCCGTGCCGCTGTTGCCGAAGAACACCCGGTCCAGGTGCGGGCTGTGGGCGAGCAGTCGCTCGGCGAGCAGGCCGGGCAGCGGCGGGCAGTCGAAGCGGGTCAGGTCGGCGAGCCCCGCGTCGAGCACGTCGTGCAGGGCTTTGCGGACCACGGGGTGGTGGCGGCCGAGCCCCATCACCCCGAACCCGGCGAGCATGTCGAGGTGGTCGGCACCGTCGGTGTCCCAGAAGTACGCGCCCTCGGCACGCTCGTAGACCTTGTCGAACCCGATGGTGTGCAGCATGCGCGGGAGTTGGTGGTTGAGGTACCGGGCGTGGAGTTCGTAGCGCTCGGCGCCGCGCTCGGCGAGGAGTCCGCCGAGGTCGAACTCCTCGGTTCCCGGCGCTGGTTCCAGGGTGGTCATTCCGGTTCCTCCTCGGCGGGGGCGGCCTTCGACGGGACGTGCGCGGCGAGGTCGTCCCGGGCGGCCAGCGAGGCGCTGATCCGCCCCGCGATCTCGACCGGCGTCAGTCCTATGTCCGCCAGCACCTCCGCGCGTTTGGCGTGCGCGAGGAACTGCTCCGGGATGCCGAACCGCCGTACGGGTACGTCGACCTCGGCGTCCCCCAGGGCGAGCGCGACCGCCGAACCGACGCCGGCGGCCCGGCTGTTGTCCTCCACGACGGCCACCAGCCGGTGTTCGTCCGCGAGCCACGGCAGCGCCGGATCGACCGGCTTGACCCAGCGCGGGTCGAGGACGGTGCAGCCGATGCCCCGTGTCCGCAGCAGCTCGGCGGTCTGGAGACACACCGACGCCATCACGCCCACGGCGACGAGCAGCACCTGCGGTCGGTCCGGGGAGGCCGCGGTCCCACCGGACGGGGAGCGGTACAGCACGTCCATGCCGCCCACCCGTTCCAAGGACGGGATCTCCGGCCCGACCGACTCCTTCGGGAACCGGATCAGGGTGGGAGCGTCGTCCACGGCCACCGCCTCCCGCAACTGTGCGCGCAGTTGCTCGGCGTCGCGGGGCGCGGCGATCCGCAGCCCCGGCACGACCTGGAGGACGGACATGTCCCACATGCCGTTGTGCGACGCGCCGTCGACGCCGGTCACCCCCGCCCGGTCCAGGACGAAGGTGACCCCGCACCGGTGCAAAGCCACGTCCATCAGCAGTTGGTCGAAGGCCCGGTTGAGGAAGGTCGCGTAGACCGCCACGACCGGATGGAGCCCGCCCGTCGCCAGCCCGGCGGCGGAGACCGCGGCGTGCTGCTCGGCGATGCCGACGTCCCACACCCGGTCGGGGAACTTCTCCGCGAACCTGCCGAGGCCGACCGGGTGCAGCATGGCCGCCGTGATCGCCACGACGTCCTCGCGCTCGTCCCCGATCCGCACGATCTCGTCGCCGAAGACCGACGTCCAGGACGGTCCCCCGGCGGGCGTGAGCGGCTCGCAGGTCAGCGGGTCCATCACGCCGACGGTGTGGAAGTGGTCCTCCTCGTTGGCGAGCGCGGGCTCGTAGCCGCGGCCCTTCTGCGTCAGGCAGTGCACCAGGACGGGCCCGTGGAAGCGCTTGGCGCGGCGCAGCGCCGACTCGACCGCCTTGGTGTCGTGCCCGTCGATCGGTCCGACGTACTTCAGGCCCAGGTCCTCGAACATGCCCTGCGGGGCGAAGGCGTCCTTGAAGCCCTTCTTCGCGCCGTGCAGCGCCTCGTAGACCTCCTTGCCGACGACCGGGGTGCGCAGCAGGACCTCCTTGCCCCAGGCGAGGAACTGCTCGTAGCCGTCGGTGGTGCGCAGGGTCGCGAGGTGGTTGGCGAGGCCACCGATGGTCGGCGAGTAGGAGCGTTCGTTGTCGTTGACGACGATGATCAGCGGCCGGTCCTTGGCTGCGGCGATGTTGTTGAGCGCCTCCCAGGCCATACCGCCGGTCAGCGCGCCGTCGCCGATGACCGCGACCACATGGCCCTGCTCCCCCCGCACCTGGCGCGCCTTGGCGAGGCCGTCCGCCCAGCCGAGGGCCGTGGAGGCGTGGCTGTTCTCGACGATGTCGTGCTCGGACTCCTCGCGCGAGGGATAGCCGGACAGGCCGCCCTTGCCGCGCAGCTTGGAGAAGTCCTGACGTCCCGTCAGCAGCTTGTGCACATAGCTCTGGTGACCGGTGTCCCAGACGATGCGGTCCACGGGTGAGTCGAAGACCCGGTGGAGCGCGATGGACAGTTCCACCACCCCCAGGTTGGGCCCCAGGTGACCACCGGTCCTGGCGACCGCGTGCACCAGGAACTCCCGGATCTCTGCCGCCAGTTCACCGAGTTCCGCCTCGGTCAGCGCCTTCAGGTCGCGCGGTTGCCGGATGTTCTCCAGAATCGTCACGTCGGGCCCCCTCTCGCTCCGTGCTCTTCAGCCCGTGTCGTCAACTCACGGTGACCGCCGGTTCGCCCGACGCGACGCCGTCCTTCTCCATTTGCTCGGCGATCTTCATCGCCTCGTCGATGAGGGTCTCCACGATCTTCGACTCGGGCACGGTCCTGATGACCTCGCCCTTCACGAAGATCTGCCCCTTCCCGTTGCCGGACGCGACCCCCAGGTCCGCCTCCCGCGCCTCCCCGGGTCCGTTGACGACGCAGCCCATGACCGCGACCCGCAACGGGACCTCCATGCCTTCCAGCCCGGCGGACACCTCGTCCGCCAGCCGGTACACATCGACCTGCGCCCGCCCGCACGACGGGCACGAGACGATCTCCAGCCGCCGCTGCCGCAGGTTCAGCGACTCGAGGATCTGGATGCCGACCTTGATCTCCTCGACCGGCGGGGCGCTCAGCGAGACCCGGATCGTGTCGCCGATCCCCTCGCTGAGCAGGGCCCCGAAGGCGACGGCGGACTTGATCGTGCCCTGGAACGCCGGACCGGCCTCGGTGACGCCCAGGTGCAGCGGGTAGTCGCACTGGGCGGCGAGCTGGCGGTACGCCTCGATCATCACGACGGGGTCGTTGTGCTTGACCGAGATCTTGATGTCCCGGAAGTCGTGCTCCTCGAACAGCGACGCCTCCCACAGCGCGGACTCCACCAGCGCCTCGGGCGTCGCCTTCCCGTACTTCTGCAGCAGCCGCCGGTCGAGCGAGCCGGCGTTGACCCCGATCCGGATGGGGGTGTCGTGGTCCTTCGCCGCCCGCGCGATCTCCTTGATCTTGTCGTCGAACTGCTTGATGTTGCCGGGATTCACCCGTACCGCCGCGCAGCCGGCCTCGATCGCCGCGAACACGTACTTGGGCTGGAAGTGGATGTCCGCGATCACGGGGATCTGCGACTTGCCGGCGATGGTGGCGAGGGCGTCCGCGTCGTCCTGCGTGGGACAGGCGACCCGGACGATCTGGCAGCCGGACGCGGTGAGTTCCGCGATCTGCTGCAGGGTGGCGCCGACGTCCGACGTACGGGTCGTCGTCATCGACTGCACCGACACCGGGGCCCCGCCCCCCACGGCCACCGGCCCGACCTGGATCCGCCGCGAAGGGCGGCGTTCCGCGATCGGTCGGGCGGGCAGCTCGGGGACGCCAAGCGACACGGCGGTCATCCCATCACCCCTGGTTCGCGTGGTTCGAGGAGACGGTCTCGCGCAGAGCGCGCAGGGACTCCTTGAGCGATCCCATGGTGGCGAGGACGGCCGTCGGCTCGTAGCCGCAGTGCGCCATGCAGTTGGCGCAGCGCGGGTCCTTGCCCCGGCCGTACGCGTCCCAGTCGGTGTCCTCGATCAGCTCCCGGTACGTGGTGACGTACCCGTCGCTCATCAGGTAGCAGGGCCGCTGCCAGCCGAAGAGCGAGTAGTTGGGGATCGCCCAGGCCGTGCACGGGAAGTCGACCCTGCCCTCCAGGAAGTCGAGGAACAGGGGTGAGTGGTTGAGACGCCAGCGCCGGCGGTTGCCGCCGGAGAAGGCCTTCTTGAACAGCTCGCGGGTCTGCTCGACGCCGAGGAAGTGCTCCTGGTCGGGCGCCTTCTCGTAGGCGTAGGCGGGCGAGATCATCATCTCGTCGACCTTCAGGTCGTCGTTGAGGAAGTTGAGGACCTCGATGACGGTCTGCGGGGTGTCGGTGTTGAAGAAGGTGGAGTTGGTGGTCACCCGGAAGCCGCGCCGCTTGGCCTCCTTGATGGCGGCCACGGCCTCGTCGAACACGCCCTCCTTCGCCACCGACTCGTCGTGCCGCTCCCGCAGCCCGTCGATGTGCACGGCGAAGGCGAAGTAAGGCGAGGGCTTGAACTTGTCCATCTTCTTGCGCAGCAGCATGGCGTTGGTGCACAGGAAGACGTACTTCCTCCTCGCCACCAACTGCCGCACGATCTCGTCGATCTGCGGGTGCATCAGGGGCTCGCCGCCGGCGATGGACACCATCGGCGCGCCGGACTCCAGGACGGCTCCCACCGCCTGCGCCACCGGCATGCGCTGCTTCAGCACGCCCGCCGGATGCTGGATCTTGCCGCAGCCCTCGCACTTCAGATTGCAGGCGTAGAGCGGCTCCAGCTCGACGATCAGTGGGAACTTGTCGCGCTTGCGGAGCTTCTGTTCGGCGAGATACGTCGCCACCTTGATGGACTGGCGGAGCGGCATGGCCATCTGGCTCACCTCCGGGGGAGCAGCAGGGAACGGTGCCATTCGTAGTAAGCGGGAAGGACGGCACGAAGGACGCGGAAGGCTGATATTCCACCGCGTACCGTGCCGATCCGGACCAGTTCATGTTCTGGAGCGTCCACGATCACCCGGACGGCCGCAACGGGGCGTGCGCCCGCTCTCACGGCGTGGTGGAGCGTGACCGCGGATTCCATGTCGACGGCGATCGCGCCGGTCGCGAACAGGTCCGACCGCTCCTGTCCCCGTACGACGTGGTCGGATCCGGTGAGCGGCCCGGTGTGGATCGTGCGCCCGGGTACGGCCCTCGCCAGCTCCTTGACCAGCAGTTCGGTGCCCACGCAGGGCGTGACGGCGCCGTCGGGGCCCCGGGTCTCCTCGGCGACGACGAGGTCGCCGGGGTGCGTGCCCGGGGCGAGCCCGGCGCAGAACCCGGTGGCCAGGACCGCCGCGTCGCGCAGCTCCGGGCCCGCGAGCAGCCGGGTGACGGACCGCTCGGCGGCTCTCGGACCCATGCCGGTGCGCACGACGGTGACCGGGCCCCCGGCGCCGCCCCGGTCGCCGCTGCGCAGGGCGAGCTGCTCGATGCCGAGCGCGCAGGCGATCAGCAGCGGGGCCGGGGCGGCGGGCGTGTTCATCAGCGCCCCTGAGGTTTCAGGACGGTCGGTTCGCCGTGGACGTACCGGCCGAGCGCGGTGAGCGGGAAGACCTGCCGGTAGAGGTGGTAGTTGATGGAGAAGTCCCAGGGAAAGCCGGTGCCGGTGAAGTACGGCTCGTCCCAGGAGCCGTCCTCCCGCTGGGTCCGGGCCAGCCACTCGACACCGCGTTCGGTGGACTTGGCGTCCCGCTCCCCCGCCGCCAGCAGCGCCAGCAGCGCCCACGCGGTCTGGGAGGCGGTGGAGGCGCCCTTGCCGCCCCACTCGGCGGGGTCCGGGTAGGAACGCAGGTCCTCTCCCCAGCCCCCGTCGTCGTTCTGCACGGTCTCCAGCCAGGCCACGGCCCGGCGGATCGCGGGGTGGGAGGCGGGCAGTCCGGCGGTCACCAGCGCGGGGACCACCGAGCCCGTGCCGTACACGTAGTTGACGCCCCAGCGCCCGAACCACGCGCCGTTCGACTCCTGTTCGGCGAGCAGCCACTCGATGGCGCGCCGGGTGCGCGGGTCGTGGGACAGACCTTCGACCGCGAGCATCTCCACCACATGGGCCGTGACGTCGGCGGACGGCGGGTCGATGACCTCGCCGAAGTCGCAGAACGGCAGCCGGTTGGGGAAGGGGCTGGTGTTGTCGACGTCGAAGGCGCCCCACGCGCCGTTCCTCGACTGCATGCCGACGGTCCAGCGCACCCCCCGCCGGACGGCCTTCTCCACGCGCTCCGGGTCGGGGTGCGCCACCCGGCGCAGCGCGAGGACGACTTCGGCGGTGTCGTCGATGTCGGGGTAGTTGTCGTTGTGGAACTCGAAGGCCCAGCCGCCCGGCAGGAGTTGGGGTCGCTTCACCGCCCAGTCACCGGGCCGGACGATCTCTTCGCCGAGCATCCAGTCGGCGGCCCTGACGAGTTGGGGGTGGTCGGCGGGCAGGCCCGCGTCGGAGAGCGCGATGGTGGCGAGGCAGGTGTCCCACACCGGCGACTGGCAGGCCTCGATCATCCGGGCCCCGTCCTCGCGCCACACGGCGAACCGGTCGAGGGACTCCAACCCCGCGCGCATCACGGGGTGCTGGAGGTCGTAGCCGAGGAGGTGCAGCGCGATCAGCGAGTACACGGCCGGCGGCTGGATGCCGCCCCAGCAGCCGTCGTTCTCCTGCCGCTCGACGATCCAGCGGGCCGCGCTGTTCATCGCGGCCTTGCGCAATCGCTTCAGCGCCACCTTGTGGTAGCCGTGCAGAAGCCTGTCGATCCGCTGGAAGGCGCCTTCCCAACTGCCCAGCGGATCACGGGGTCTGGGTGGGTTCGGCCGGCCCGGGTCGGTGTGCAGCTCGTCCAGCGGGAACGGCGCGGGCCGCACCGGACGCTTCGCCGAGACCACCGTCAGCGGCACGATCGTCTGCCGGGCCCAGCAGCCGAAGTCGTAGATGTTGAGCGGCATCCACTTGGGGAACCAGATGATCTCGGGTGGCATCTCCGGCAGGTCGTCCCACTTCCACCAGCCGAACAGCGCCAGCCAGATACGGGTGAAGACCCGGGCGGCGGCGATTCCGCCCCGCTCCCGGACCCAGGCCGAGGCCCGCGCCATGTGCGGGGCGTCGGGTTCGTCGCCGGCCAGTCGCAGCGCGACGTACGCCTCGACGGTGGCGGAGAGGTCGGGCGGTCCGCCGTAGAAGGTGGCCCAGGTGCCGTCCGGGCGCTGCTCGCCTCTGATGAACAGGGCGGCGGCCCGGGTGGTCTTCTCGTCGCGGATGCCGAGGAACTGGCGGAGCAGCAGGTCCTCGGCGTCCATGGTGACGTTGGTCTCCAGGTCGCCCTTCCACCAGCCCTGGTCGTCCTGCCGGGAGAGGAGGAAGTCGGTGGAGCGCCGTACGGCGCGCGCGGCGGCGTCCTGGACCCCGGCCGCCTGCGGGGTGTCGTGGTCGGTGTCGCTGGCCGAGGGGGCGCGGGGCGGCAGTGCCCCGGTGCTTCCGTCGGTCGTCGCTGTCATGGCTTCCCCTTCGTGCAGTGGACGGATCTCTCTGCGGTGGGTCAGCCGTCGGCCGGTGCGTGTCCGGTGACGGGGCACCGGCCGGCGACTACGCGAGGGCTATTCGACCGATGACGGTCGGCTCCTGGGGGATGGTGCTCATCTCTTCCGTACGACGACGAAGTCCGCGAGCGCCGCGAACTCCTCCCGGACCCGCTCGGGCATCCGGATCGAGTCCAGTGCCTCGATGGCGATGCGGTGCTGGCGGCGGGCCTCCTCGACGGCCCACTCGCGGCCGCCCGCCTCCTCGATGAGGGCGGCGCGCGCGGCGAACTCCTCCTCGGAGAAGTTCTCGAAGTCGCTGGCCTTGGCGTCGGCGGCGAGGAGTTCGCCCAGCTGTTCGGAGGCCGGGCCGCCGGCCGCGAGCGCGGCCACCACGGGCAGGGACTTCTTGCGCTGGCGCAGATCGCTCCAGGTCTGCTTGCCCGTGGAGACCGGGTCGCCCCAGATGCCCAGCAGGTCGTCCACGGCCTGGAAGGCGAGGCCGAGGTGGTAGCCGTACTTCTCCAGCGTGTCGGCGGTGGGGTCGTCCGCGCCGCCGAGGACGGCACCGATGGAGCAGGCGCAGGCGAGCAGGGCTCCGGTCTTGTTGCCCTCCATCTCCAGGCACTCCTCGACGGTGACCCGCTCGCGGTGCTCGTAGGAGATGTCCTGGGCCTGTCCGTCGATGAGCGCCCGGGTCGCCGTGGTGACGCGGCGGGTGGCGCGGGCCGCCTCGGCGGTGCCCAGTTCGAGGAGGATCTCGTTGGCGAGGACCATCAGGGCGTCGCCGACGAGGATGGCCTGCGCGGGGCCGTGCACCTTCCACACGGTGTCGCGGTGGCGGCGCTGTTCGTCGCCGTCCATCAGGTCGTCGTGCAGCAGCGAGAAGTTGTGCACCAGCTCCACCGCGACCGCGCCGGGGATACCGACCTCGGGTGCGGCGCCGGTGACCTCGGCGGACATGACGGCGAGCGCGGGGCGTACGGCCTTGCCGCCGTCGCCGTCCGCGGGGTTGCCCTGGGCGTCGATCCAGCCGAAGTGGTAGGCGGCGACGGTGTCCATGGGGGGCGCCAGCCGGTCGACGGCCGCCCGCAGCACGGGGGTGGCCAGGGTCCGCCCGCGCTCCAGGAGCGCGGTCACGTCCACCGCGGTCCTCGCGGCGGCCGTCACGGCCGGGGGCACAGTGGGCACAGTCTCTCCAGATGTCGATGTGTTCGCGGTACCGAGAGCGCGGGAACCGGTCCGGTGCGCTTCGAGCGTCATGCCGCCTCCTCGTGGTCGAGGAGGCGGTGCCGGGGCCGGCCCGCGGCGGCGAGGGCGGCGTCCGCCGCCGCGATGCCGCTGCGGACCGCGCTCTCCATGGTCGCGGGCCACCCGGTGGCGGTCCACGCTCCGGCCAGGTACAGGCCGGGTGCCTTGGTGCGGGCGCCGGGCCTGAGCCGTCCGACGCCGGGGGTGGGAGCGAACGTCGCGGTGCGCTCCCGGGTCACGAAGAAGTCCTGCACCCCGGCGCCGCGCGCGCCGGGCAACAGCCGCTCCAGCTCGGGCAGATACCGCTCGCGCAGGACGGAGACCGGTGCGTCGATCTCGCTCCGCGCGGCCGACTGCGACAGCGCCAGGTACTGGCCGTGACGCAGGCCCGAGGCCTCGGTCCGGTCGAAGACCCACTGCACGGGTGAGCCGAGCGCCGCGAAGAAGGGCCTGCCGAGCACCTTGCGGTCGTACACCACGTGGACGTTGAGGATCGGCGCGGTGCCGATCTCCAGCAGCCGTCCGGGGTCGTCGAGGGCTCCCCCGGGCAGCAGGTCGTGCGTCTCGCGCTGCGGTACGGCGAGCACGACCGCGTCCGCGTCGAGGGTCTCGCCGGGCACCTCGACCCGCCAACTCCCGTTCTCCGTACGGGAGACGGAGGTGGCGCGGGCGCGCAGCACGGTACGGACGCCCGCCGAGTCGAGCGCCTTGAGGGCCCGCCGGTCGTGCAGTTCGCCGAGCGGGACGTGGGCCCAGCCGATGTCGGCGGCGCCCGGCTCGGACAGCAGTCCCGTCTTGAACACCATCGCGGCCAGCGCGAGGGAGGCGTCGCCGGCCACCGCGTTGAGGGTGGCGACCCCGACGAGGTCCCACAGTGCCTCGACGGCCCGCGCCGACTGCCCGTGCGCGGCCAGCCAGCCGCCGAAGTCCCGCTCGTCCAGGGCGGGATCGGCGAGGTCGAGCGCCTTGAGCGCCAGCGCGGCCCGCCCCACCTTCGCACGCTCGGCGAGCGAGAGATGGGTGTACGTGGCGAGGCTGCGCCCCAAGTGCAGCGGCACGGGCAGCGCGTCGCGCCGCAGTCTGCCCAGCCGCCTGCCCGGCCGACCCTCGGCGTCGAGAACGGGCACGTCGAGACGATCCTGCAAGGGGGCGAGCGCGGCCGCGTCGACCCGGTCGAGGAACCAGCGGTAGGCGGTGCAGCACCGCAGGTACACATGCTGTCCGTTGTCGACGGTCAGGTCGCCGCGCTGGAAGGAGAAGGCGAGTCCGCCGAGGCGGGGCCGTCCTTCCAGCAGGGTGACCTGGACGCCCGCGTCCGCGAGCGAGAGCGCGGCGGTGATGCCCGCCAGCCCTCCGCCGACCACCACGGCCGTGCGTGGGCGCGGGCCCTCGCGATCCTCGTCCGGCAGTCCCCCGGACTGTGCGCCGTCGGTCATCGTGCACCCTCCCCTGACGGTCCGCCGGGGTGCCGGAGCGGTTCGCGGCGGACCGTCGCTGTCTGGGACGCCCCGCCGGTGCGGAGGGTTGCGTACCACTTTTCGCCGATGGGTTCGGCTTGGGGCGGATTGTCCCTCACACGCGCCTCCTGACGGTACGGCGTGACACATGGCGGGCGTCCAGACCCGAGAGGCCGCGCACGGCGACGTACGCCTTCTCCCGGCCGGGCAGCGAGACGCGCCCGCGCAGGACGGCCTCCGGCTCGCGCTCGATGCGGTCCAGCAGTCGGCGGTAGATGCCGGCCATGGCGGCGACACAGGCGCCGCTGCGGCGGTCGAGCATCGGCAGCAGCCGGTACCCCTCGGCGAACAGGGCGCGGGCCCGGCGCACCTCGAAGTGCACCAGACCCGCGAAGTCGGAGTCGGCGGGTGGCAGCTGCCCGGCGAACCCCGCCGAGCAGCCGAACTTGGCGAGGTCGTCGGAGGGCAGATAGGTCCGCCCGCCCTCCGCGTCCTCACGAACGTCCCTGAGGATGTTGGTGAGTTGGAGGGCGAGTCCGAGGGTGTCGGCGTACTCGGGCGCGCGTTCCGCACCGCGTGCGCCGGGTTCCGTGCCGAAGACGCCGAGCGAGAGCCGGCCGATGGCACCGGCGACGCAGCGGCAGTAGACCTTGAGGTCGTCCCAGGTCTCGTAGTGCTCGCCGTGCACGTCCATGAGGACGCCGTCGATGAGTTCGTCGAGGGCGTCGAGCGGGATCGGGAAGGCGGCCGCGGCGTGGGCGAGGGCGACCGCGACGGGGTCGGTGTCGTCCTCGTCGACCGAGCGGCTCCTGACCCGGGTCAGGAGCGCTCTGGTCTCCTCCAGCCGGGCCGCCTTGACCTCGATCGCGAGGGCGCCGTCACCGATGTCGTCGACGCGCCGGGAGAGCGCGTAGAGCGCGGACATCGCGCGACGCTTGGGCGTCGGCAGCAGCCTGATGCCGTAGGCGAAGTTACGGGCCTGCTGTCCGGTGACGGCCTCGCAGTAGCTGTAGGCGGCGAGTACCGGCGCGGACACGTGCGGTTCCGACTCCACGATCCGGATCACCCCTCTCCTCGCAGGGTCGCGCCCACCTCGCGCAGCAGCCGGAGCTTGCCGGGCTTGGGCGGGCCGGGAAGTACGTCGAACTCGGCGGCGGTGATCGCGTGGACGGCCGCCCTTCCGCCCGCCACGAACCCCGCGAGGAGCAGCCTCAGCCTGCCGTGGACGCTGCCCACGAGGGGGGCGCCCTCGTCGAGGAGGGCTCTGGCGCGTTCCGCCTCGTACGCGACGAGGGCGCGTACCGACGCGCCCGCGGTGGGCGCGGCGAGATCCGTCTCCCGGACGTGGAAGCGCTTCATGTCGGCGGCGGGCAGATAGATCCGATCGCGGCCCAGGTCCTCGGCGACGTCCTGGAGGTGTTCGACGATCTGCAGCGCGGTGCAGATCGCGTCCGAACGCCGGACCCGCTCGGGGGTGGTCGCGCCGGTGACGGCGAGGACCAGGTGGCCGACGGGGTTGGCGGACAGCGCGCAGTAGGCGAGCAGGTCGTCGTAGGTCTCGTACCGCTTGACCAGCTGGTCCTGGCGGTTGGCGGCGATCAGCGCGAGGAACGGTTCGGGGGTGAGGGAGCGGCGGCGGACGGTGTGCCGCAGCCTGCGCAGCAGGGGGTGGTTCGGGGTGCCGTCGAAGACCTTGCCGAGGTCGGCCTCGAACGCGTCGAGGAGGAGCAGGCGGTCGTCGGCGTCCTGCGGGGCGAGCCCGAGGAGGCGGGCGTCGGCGCCGCCGGGGGCGAGGTCGCCGTCGCCGATGTCGTCGACGAGGCGGGCGAAGCCGTAGACGGCCATGAGGTCGTCACGCCAGGCCCTCGGCAGGAAGAACGGGGCGACGGGAAAGTTCTCGGCCCCGGCCTTGTCGAGGGTGTCGCGCTCCGGGTTCGCGATGCGCGCCGTCCCGGTTTCGGTCACCGCTCGTCACCCGGCGCGGGAACGGCAGAAGCGTGGTTGCGCTGGGGAGTCTCCGTAGCCATGGCCGTCACATCTCCCGTTCTACACTGCCGACCCAATACCCACTATTTCGGACACGCCGCCCAGTGGGCGGCGTCTGCGGCTGATGCCGGGTGTCGCGCATTATGGACCCACTTGCCGCGATTCGGCACCGGTACAGCTTACGTTGTACAACGCACCATGCTCCGTGGGGGTGTCCTGCACATCACAAGAACGCACCGATTGCCCCCAAGATTCCTATGGGCGGCCGGAGTTGACGCATCCTTGCCGAAGTTGGCGTTTCCCTTGCGGATGCCGCCCCCGGTCTGCCGCCCCCGGTCTGCCGTCCCCGGTCTGTCGGACGAGCGCCTCGCCCCGGTATCCCTTGCAGACGCCGGGCCCCGCCGGAGCAGTTCCGGCGGGGCCCGGGTCGTACACGGCTACTTGCCCGTGAACTTCTCGTATTCCTTGAGCACCTCGTCGGTCGGGCCGTCCATGCGGAGTTCGCCGCGCTCCAGCCACAGGACCCGGTCGCAGGTGTCGCGGATGGACTTGTTGTTGTGGCTCACCAGGAAGACCGTGCCGGCCTCCTTGCGCAGCTCGCGGATACGGGCCTCGGACCGCTTCTGGAACGAGCGGTCGCCGGTGGCGAGGGCCTCGTCGATCATCAGCACGTCGTGGTCCTTGGCCGCCGCGATGGAGAAGCGCAGCCGGGCCGCCATGCCGGAGGAGTAGGTACGCATCGGCAGCGTGATGAAGTCGCCCTTCTCGTTGATGCCCGAGAAGTCGACGATCTGCTGGTAGCGCTCCCTGATCTGCTCGCGGGACATGCCCATCGCGAGGCCGCCCAATATGACGTTCCGCTCGCCCGTGAGGTCGTTCATCAGGGCGGCGTTGACGCCGAGCAGCGAGGGCTGGCCGTCGGTGTAGACCTTGCCCTTCTCCGCCGGGAGCAGACCGGCGATGGCGCGCAGCAGGGTGGACTTGCCCGAGCCGTTGGAGCCGATCAGGCCGATGGCCTCGCCCCGGTAGGCGACGAACGAGACGCCCTTGACGGCGTGCACCTTGCGCACGCCCCGCTCCTCGCCGCGCTTGAGGATGCGGCTGAGGGCGGCGGTCGCGCTGCCCTTGCCGGTCTTGGCGCCGTTGACGCGGTAGACGATGTGCAGCTCGTCCGCGATGACGGTGGGGATGAGTGACTCAGCCACGGCCGTACCTCTCCTCCGCCTTCCAGAAGTACACGAAACCACCGAGCGCGATCAGCACGGCCCAGCCGCCGGCGACCGCCCACACGTGCGGGGGCAGGTTCTCGGAGCCGTAGCCGTCGATCAGCGCGAACCGCATCAGGTCCATGTAGATCGCGGCCGGGTTCCACTGGAGGACGTCCGCGATCCACTTGGGGTGGTCCTCCAGCATCACCGGGATGGAGAACATGACGCCGGAGGCGTACATCCAGGTCCGCATCACGAACGGCATCAGCTGCGCGAGGTCCGGGGTCTTGGACCCCATGCGGGCCATGATCAGCGCGAGCCCGGTGTTGAAGAAGAACTGCAGCACCAGCACGGGGAGGATCAGCAGCCAGGACAGGCGCGGGTAGCTGCCGAAGCCGACCGTGACACAGAACAGCACGATCATCGAGAACATCAGTTGCTGGAGCTGCTGGAGCGCGAAGGAGATGGGCAGCGAGGCGCGCGGGAAGTGCAGGGCGCGCACGAGGCCCAGGTTGCCGGAGATCGCGCGGACGCCGGCCATCACCGAGCTCTGCGTGAAGGTGAACACGAACACACCCGTGACCAGGAACGGGATGTAGACCTCGCGCGACATGCCCCGGTCGGCGTTCAGGATCAGACCGAAGATCAGGAAGTACACCAGCGCGTTGAGCAGCGGGGTGGCCACCTGCCACAGCTGGCCGAGCTTGGCCTGGCTGTACTGCGCGGTGAGCTTCGCCTGGGAGAAGGCGAGGATGAAGTGACGCCGCCCCCACATCTGGCGGACGTACTCCACGAGTCCGGGCCGGGCTCCGCTCACGGCGAGCCCGTACTTGGCGGCCAGTTCCGTCGCGGAGAGCCCGTCGTCGGGCGACGGACGGTCGCTCACCACAACCCTGCCGTCATGCGTTGTCTCACTCACAAATGGAAACTTTCGTCCTCAAAGTGCGCAGCCTGGTCGGGCCGAGGCGGAAACCTGGACCGGGTACGGCCGCATGCTCTCAGATTTCGAGCTTGTCAGATGACGGGAGGCCGTCCCAGCCGGGTCAGCCGCCACACCGTACGCCACTTCATGGGCCGGCGGGGACCGCAGGGGCTGCTCCAGCCCTCCTTGAAGCCGCCGAACCAGGCCTTCAGGGCAGGACCGGAGGGCTTGCGGAGCAGGGTCAGCAGCAGCCAGACGCCCAGGTAGACCGGGACGAGCGGGGCCGGGAGGTTGCGGCGGGCGAGCCAGACGCGGTTGCGCGCGACCATGCGGTGGTAGACCGCGTGCCGGGAGGGCGCGGTCGTGGGGTGGTACAGCACCATGTCGGACCGGTAGTCGATCATCCAGCCCGCGTCGAGGGCCCGCCATGCCAGGTCGGTTTCCTCGTGCGCGTAGAAGAATTCGTCCGGGAGGCCGCCGACTTCGGCGAAGACCTGGGTCCGTACGGCGTTGGCGCCGCCGAGGAAGGTGGTGACCCGGGAGGAGCGCATCGGGTCGGCCGCCCGCAGCCGGGGCACATGGCGCCGCTGGGTCTCGCCGGTCTCCGGGTCGGCTATCCGGAAGCTGACGATCCCGAGCTTCGGGTCGGCGTCGAAGGCCCGGCGGCAGAGCTCGGCGGTGTCGTGGTGCGCGAGCAGGCCGTCGTCGTCGAGGAAGAGCAGGACGTCGACGTCCCGGCCGCTGGGGCCGAACGCCTCTATGCCGATGTTTCGGCCGCCGGGTATGCCGAGGTTCTCGGGCAGCTCGACCGTCCGGACGCCCTCGGGGACGTCCGGGACGGGCGAGCCGTTGCCGACGACGACCGCCTCGACCCGGTCGCCCTCCTGCTTGGCGACCGAGTCGAGGAGGGCGCGGAGCTCGTCGGGGCGGTTGCCCATGGTGATGATCACCGCGCCGACCTTCATGGCGCCGCTCACTTCAGCCTGCTGGAGACGAGGATCGACACCAGGTGCAGCAGGGTCTGGAGCAGTGCGATGCCGGCGAGGACGGCGACGCCCACCCGGGAGAAGAAGAGGTCGCCCCGGATCTGGTCCACGACCGCGAGGGCCAGGATCAGCAGGGAGGCCTCGACGCCGAGGATCAGCCGGTGGAACTTCAGGGCGGCGGCGGCCTTGCGGGCCAGCGCCATGCCGGAGGAGCGCGGCTCGGCGGCCGACTCCTGGACCGGCGGCTTGCCGGTCTGGTGTCGGGCGACCCCGACGAGGTCCGTCTCGGCCTTGATCAGGATGGCGCCGAGCGCGGCGAGCGTGCCGAGGAAGGCCCACAGCCAGTCGATGCGGCCGGTGCCCCACAGGTCGGCCGCGCGCAGGCCGAAGCCGACGAGGACGGCCGCGTCGCACAGGTAGGCGCCGACCCGGTCGACGTAGACGCCGGTCATCGAGTACTGCTTGCGCCAGCGGGCGAGCTCGCCGTCGACGCAGTCGAACAGCAGGTACAGCTGGACCATCAGCACACCGAGGACGGCGCCCGGGATGCCCGGCACCAGCAGGGCCGGGGCGGCGAGGACGCCGAAGACGGTCATCAGGTAGGTCAGCTGGTTGGGCGTGACCCGGGTGTTCACCAGGTGCCGGTCTATCCGCAGCGAGATCTCGCGCATGTAGAGCCGGCCGGCCCAGTGCTCACCGCTGCGGCGGTCCTTCACACCCGGGGGGTGCACGACCGGGCGCAGCTCAGCTACTGATGGCTTTGGCATAGTCGGCGTAGGCGTCCTTGATCTGTTCGGTGCTCAGTTCGAGGTGTTCCAGGATGGTGTAGCGGCCCGGCCGGGTCTGCGGGGCGAACTCGACGACCTGGACGAACTCGTCGACCGTGAAGCCGATCTCGTCCGGGAGGACGGGCAGGCCGTGGTGGCGCAGCACCTCGGTCATCTGGCCCGCGATCTCGTGGTGGCCGCGCAGGAAGGTGGCGAACGCGCCGCCGAGACCGCACTGTTCGCCGTGCAGGGCGTTCCGCTTGGGGAACGTCAGGTCGAACGCGTGGCTGATCTCGTGGCAGGCGCCCGAGGCGGGGCGGCTGTCGCCGGCCACGGACATGGAGATCCCGCACAGCACGAGGGACTCGGAGAGCGTGGTCAGGAAGTCGTCGTCGCCGACCCCGCCGGGGTGGCGCAGCACGGCCTCGGCGGCCTGGCGGGCCATGGCGGCGGCCAGTCCGTCGACCTTCTCGCCGGTCTCCCGGCTGGACAGCTCCCAGTCGGCCACGGCGGAGATCTTGCAGATCACGTCGCCGATGCCGGCCCGCACGAAGCGCACCGGGGCCTCACGGATGACGTCGAGGTCGATGACGATGCCGATCGGGTTCGGCACCCCGTAGGAGCCGCGGCCCGCGTCGTTGTCGAGGGTGGCGACCGGGGAGCACAGACCGTCGTTGGCGAGGTTGGTGGCGACGGCGACCAGCGGCAGGCCCACCCGGGCGGCCGCGTACTTGGCGCAGTCGATGACCTTGCCGCCGCCGAGCCCGACCACAGCGTCGTAGTGACCGCCCTTCTTGATCGAGTCGGCGAGCCGTACCGCCCCGTCGATGGTGCCGTCGGCGTCACAGAACCAGTCCGCCTCCGGGAACGCGGGGGCGAACCGGTCGCGCAGCGCCGCGCCGGAGCCGGCGCTGATCGCGAAGGCCAGCCGGCCCGACGGCGCGATGCGCTGGTCCGACAGGATCGTCGCCAGATCATCGAGCGCGCCGGGACGGATGTCCACGACGACCGGCGAGGGGATGAGCCTCGTCAGTACTGGCACGCGATCTCACGTCCCTTGGCGAGGTCGTCGTGGTTGTCGATCTCGACCCACTTGACGTCACCGATGGGCGCGACGTCGATACGGAAGCCGCGGTTCACGAGCTCCTGGTAGCCGTGCTCGTAGAACTGCTGCGGGTCCGTCTCGAAGACCGTCTTCAGGGCGTCGGCCAGCTCGTCGGCGGCCTCGCCCTCGATGAGGGTGACGCCGATGTACTCACCGGTCGCCTCGGCCGGGTCCATCAGCTTGGTGATCTTGGCCATGCCGCCCTCGGGGCCGACGACGACCTTCATCTCCTCGTCGGCGAGGGACTTCACCGTGTCGAGGGCGAGGATGATCTTCTTGCCGTCGCCGCGGGCGGCGAGCAGGGTCTTCTCGACGGAGACCGGGTGCACGGTGTCGCCGTTGGCGAGGATCACGGAGTGCTTGATGGCGTCACGGCCGCACCAGAGGGAGTAGGCGTTGTTCCACTCCTCGGCCTTGTCGTTGTCGATGAGGGTGATCTTGAGCCCGTACTTGGCCTCCAGCGCCTCACGGCGCTCGTAGACGGCCTCCTTGCGGTACCCGACGATGATCGCGACCTCGGTCAGGCCGATCTCGGCGAAGTTGCCGAGGGTGAGGTCGAGAACCGTCAGGCTCTCCTCGGCGCCTTCGGGGCCGACCGGCACCAGAGCCTTGGGGAGGGTGTCGGTGTAGGGGCGAAGACGCCGTCCGGCGCCGGCCGCCAGCACGAGGCCGATCATGCGGGTTCTCCTTCATCGTGTACGGCGGGTGCGCCTGTTGTGTGGGCGGTCACCCAGAAGCGGATGCTCTCGAGGAGCACCAGCAGGGCCACGGCCACGGCGAGAGCCGTGAGCGCGACTGTGAACTCTGTGGGCGCGAGCAGCGCGGCCAGGACGGTGACCAGCAGGGTCCTGCCTTCGTGACCGCCGATCGCCCGCACCAGCCACCGCGGCGGCGCACCGGCGTCGCCGCGGATGCGGTACACCGTGTCGTAGTGATGGTAGGCGACGGCCCCCACGAGCCCGAAAGCCGCGGGAAGGGCGCCGTTCACCTCGGCCTTGGCCGCGAGGATCAGGACGGTGCCGTACTCGGCGGCGCGGAAGAGCGGCGGAATCAGCCAGTCGAGGGGGCCCTTGAGGGAGCGCTCGACGGCTTCGGCCGACAGCCCGACGTACAGGGCGGCCATGGCGACGACCTGCCAGGCAGGGCCCCAGACCCAGGCGGCGGTCACCACGGCCACGGCTCCGAAGGCCGCGCTGAGCAGTGCCGTCTTGCGCGGCGGGCCCGGCAGGAGCCGCGCCAGCGCTTCGGCGAGCGGGCCGGTGTCCGCGAGGTCCGCGAGGGCTTGGGCCGCCCGGTCCGTGCGCTGCGCCTTGCGGGTCAGCGAGCGCAGGACGCGGCCCGCCGTGGTGTACGTCGCGGCGAAGGCGCAGCCGATGAGCAGCGCGTAGAAGGTGATGCGGGGCGTGGTGACCGCCGTGAGGACCGCGATCATCGCCCAGCGTTCACCGATCGGCAGCACGATCATGCGCCGTACCCACACCGTCCAGCCGACGCTGTCGAGCTTGCCGGAGAGGGCGGCGGTGGGGCTGGTGTTGCCGGTGGCGTCGTGGTTCGCCTCGTTGAAGGAGAAGTCGACGACGTGGCGGCAGGTCTGCAGGACCATCGCGCCGAGGGCGAGGGCCCATACGTCGTCACCACCACGCGCGGCCCCGAGGGCGAGGCCCGCGTAGTAGGCGTACTCCTTGGCGCGGTCGAAGGTGGCGTCGAGCCAGGCGCCGAGCGTCGAGTACTGCAGCGAGTAGCGTGCCAACTGGCCGTCGGTGCAGTCGAGGACGAAGGAGAAGAGCAGGAGGAGGCCGGCCGCGACGAAGCCGCCGCGGGTGCCGGTGGCCGCGCAGCCCGCCGCGATCAGGGCGGTGATCAGCGAGGCCGTGGTGACCTGGTTCGGGGTCAGGCCCCGGCGGGCGCACCAGCGGGCGAGGTAGCGGGAGTACGGGCTGATGAAGTAGGTGGTGAAGAAGCCGTCGCGGGACTTCACCGCCGTGCGCAGCCGTACGGCCTCGTCGTCGACGTCGGCGACCGCCTGGCGGGCCTCGTCGCGGGCCTGCGGGTCGGCGGGGACGGCGGCGACCAGGGTGCCGAGCTCGGGCCGGTACAGGCCGACACCGTCGGCGTCGAGGGCGGCGACGACCCGGTCGGCGACGCTGTCGACGGCGACGGCCGTGGTGCCGCCCTCGGCCGAGTTCTCGCGGGTCAGCGCCCGGGTCAGCGCCTGGCGTGCGGCCGGCCGCACGGTCACGGCGCCCGGGAGGGCGGCGGCCTCGAAGCGGGGGTCGGTGAGTCCCAGGCGCAGCGCGTGCACATGGCCGACGAACCGGGTGTCGACGATCGCGACCCGCTGGTCCGCGGGCACCGTCGCCAGGAGCGTCTCGGCGTCACCGGCGTCGGAGGCGGTCCGCACGTCGAAGCCGAGCGACCGCAGATCGCCCTCCAGCGACGACCCGGGGACCGGCTGACCGGTGAGGATGGCGGTCGACAGACGAACTCACTCCCTGGGTGCCGACGCGATACGCGCCGGACATGTACGTGGTGGGGGCGCCCCGGCCCGCTGCGACCCGGCGGCGTGTCGGCAGAGGTTATCGGATGAAGAGAGGCGGGCGTTCACCGCCCGTTCACGGCCGGATCAGTTCGGCCTGCTCAAGCCGTCGGCCCTCCGCCGCGATCATCATCGGGGATGTGGGGGTTGCGCCACAAACTCCGGTGCGGATATCGGTGGATAGAGGTCGAAAAGCCGGGTTGCCGCCCCTCAGGAGCGTGCGATCGGCGCCCCTTCGAGGGGCGCGGGGCACGCCGCGACCCGTCACGACCGCACGCGCACCCGCCAACCCTGCACACCCCCTACGGCGAATGAGCACAACAGACACCCCGCATAAAGTGACCGCATGACATGGCTGATCACAGGCGGGGCGGGCTACATCGGCGCACACGTGGCGAAGGTCATGACCGAGGCCGGTGAACGGGTCGTCGCACTCGACGACCTCTCCGCGGGGGTCCGCGGCCGCCTCCCCGAGGACATCCCGCTGATCCATGGTTCCGCCCTCGACGGCGACCTCCTCAAGCGCGTGCTCACCGAGCACGCCGTGACCGGTGTGGTCCACCTCGCGGCCCGCAAGCAGGTGGGCGAGTCGGTCGCCCAGCCCACCCGCTACTACCAGGAGAACGTCGGCGGTCTCGCCGCGCTCCTGGAGGCGGTGGCCGCCGCCGGGGTCGAGCGCTTCCTCTTCTCCTCCTCCGCCGCCGTCTACGGCAACCCCGACGTGGACCTCATCACGGAGGACACCCCGTGCGCCCCGATGAGCCCGTACGGCGAGACCAAGCTGGCCGGGGAGTGGCTGGTCAGGGCCGCGGGGCAGGCGCACGGCATCGCGACCGTGTGTCTGCGCTACTTCAACGTGGCCGGCGCCGCCGAACCCGCTCTGGCCGACACCGGCATCTTCAACGTCGTCCCGATGGTCTTCGACCGCCTCACCCGTGACGAGGCGCCGAGGATCTTCGGCGACGACTACCCCACCCCGGACGGCACCTGTGTCCGCGACTACATCCATGTCGCCGACCTGGCCGACGCGCACCTCGCGGCGGCCCGCCGTCTCACCGGCGGGGACGTCACGGGCGACCTGACTGTGAACATCGGCCGGGGCGAAGGCGTTTCGGTCCGCGAACTCGTCGACCTCATCGGCGAGGTGACCGGGGACCGCCGTCCCGCGCTCGTCGAGCCCCGCCGCCCCGGTGACGCGCCGCGCGCGGTCGCCTCGGCCGAGCGGGCCCGGCGCGAGCTCGGCTGGACGGCCCGGCGCGGGGTGCGCGAGATGGTCGAGTCCGCCTGGGCGGGCTGGCGGTTGCACCACGGTCGCTGACTGTCCCCCCGTCCGCCGCTCCGGATCATGGCAACGCTCTGACCTGCATGTCGTTTCCGCAGGTCAGAGCAGATGACAACGGTGTTCAGTGCCGCGTTGCCGGATACCCCCCACCCGTAGTTGACTGTGATCCGGAGCCGAACACACGGACGCATGAGAGGCGGATTCCATGGGGGCCGGTCACGACCACGGGCACGCGCATCACGCGCCGACCAGCGGTACGGCGGCAGCGGCGTACCGCGGGCGGCTGCGGATCGCGCTGGCGATCACGCTCACCGTCATGGTGGTCGAGATCGTCGGCGGCGTGCTCGCCGATTCGCTGGCGCTCATCGCCGACGCGGCGCACATGGCGACGGACGCGGTGGGCCTCGGCATGGCGCTGCTCGCGATCCACTTCGCGAACCGCCCGCCGAGCGGCAACCGCACCTTCGGCTTCGCCCGCGCCGAGATACTCGCGGCGCTTGCCAACTGTCTGCTCCTGCTCGGCGTCGGCGGCTATGTGCTGTTCGAGGCGATCCAGCGGTTCATCACACCGGTCGGGACACAGGGCGGACTGACCGTCGTCTTCGGCGCGATCGGCCTGGTCGCGAACATGATCTCGCTGACTCTGCTGATGCGGGGCCAGAAGGAGAGCCTGAACGTCCGGGGCGCCTTCCTGGAGGTGGCCGCGGACGCGCTCGGTTCACTGGCGGTGATCATCTCCGCGACGGTCATCCTGCTCACCGGCTGGCAGACCGCCGACCCGATCGCCTCGCTCGTCATCGGTGTGATGATCGTCCCGCGTACGGTGAAGCTGCTGCGCGAGACCCTCGACGTCCTGCTGGAGGCGGCGCCGAAGAACGTCGACATGGCCGAGGTGCGGGCCCACATCCTGGCGCTGCCCGGCGTGGAGGACGTCCACGATCTGCACGCCTGGACCATCACCTCCGGCATGCCGGTGCTCTCCGCCCATGTGGTGGTGAGCTCCGACACGCTGGACTCCATCGGCCACGAGAAGATGCTGCACGACCTCCAGGGCTGCATCGGCGATCACTTCGACGTCGAGCACTGCACCTTCCAACTGGAGCCGAGCGGCCACGCGGAACACGAGGCGAAACTGTGTCACTGACCACCGACTGGACCACGCGACCGGAGACATCCGCCGACCGCGAGGGGGTGTACGGCGTCAACGCCGCCGCCTTCGAGACCGACGCGGAGGCCGGACTGGTCGACGCGCTGCGCGAGGACCCCGGCGCCTGGCTGCCGGGCATGTCGTACGTCGCCGAGGCCCCGGACGGCACGATCGCGGCGTACGCGCTGATCACCCGCTGCCATGTCGACGAGGCGCCCGCGCTGGCGCTGGCCCCCGTCGCGGTGCTGCCGGATCACCAGCGGCAGGGGGCGGGCGCGGCCGTCGTACGCGCGGTGCTGGAGGCGGCACGCGCGCGCGGGGAGCGGCTCGTCCTCGTCCTGGGGCATCCCGGGTACTACCCGCGCTTCGGTTTCGTACGTGCGTCCGAGTACGCCATCCGGCCGGCATTCGAGGTGCCGGACGAGGCGATGATGGCGCTGGTCCTCGACGGTTCCGCCACGGTGGCGTCCGGCACCATCAGGTATCCGGCGGCTTTCGGGGTCTGATCCACGGGCCCAGGTGTCTTCGGCAGGGGTGTGCGGGTAGGACATGCGGGTCGACCGCGACGTGCCGGGAGAGCCGGTGTCGTGCGGCAGACTTGAGGCTCGAAGAACGAGGCGAAGGATGGGCATGCCGATCACACCTGCCACCGCGATGCACAGTCCCGAGAGCGGCACCACGGAAGCGATCCTGCTGGAGCTGGTCGACGAGGACGGCACCACGATCGGCACCGCGGAGAAGCTGGCCGCTCATCAACCGCCCGGGCAACTGCACCGGGCGTTCTCCGTCTTCCTCTTCGACGAGCGTGGCCGGCTGCTGCTGCAGCAGCGTGCCCTCGGCAAGTACCACTCCCCCGGCGTCTGGTCGAACACCTGCTGCGGCCACCCCTACCCGGGCGAGTCCCCCTTCGCGGCGGCCGCACGGCGGACGCACGAGGAGCTCGGGGTCTCCCCGGCGCTGCTCGGTGAGGCGGGCACGGTCCGCTACAACCACCCGGACCCGGACTCGGGCCTGGTGGAGCAGGAGTTCAACCACCTGTTCGTCGGGTTGCTCCAGGCCCCGCTCCGGCCGGACCCGGAGGAGGTCGGGGACACCGCGTTCGTCACCCCGGCCGAGCTCGCGGAGCGGCATGCCAAGGACCCCTTCTCGGCCTGGTTCATGACGGTCCTGGACGCGGCCCGTCCGGCGGTCAGGGAGCTGACGGGGCCGGCCGCGGGCTGGTGACCACGGCCTCCGGCCCGGGGCCTCGGGCCCTCACCCCTGGATCAGATGTGCGGGTTCGAGCGGCAGGGCGACCCAGACCACCTTGCCGCCGCTCGCGGTGTGCTCCACGTCGCAGACCCCGCCCGCCTCCAGGGTGATCTCCCGCACCAGGAGCAGACCACGGCCGCCGAGCCGGCCGTGGTCGGTCTCCAGGGCGGTCGGGCGGTAGGGGTGGTTGTCCTCCACCGAGACCCGCACCCACCGGGCTCCGACGGCGACCTCGACGGCGAGCGTGGGGGACAGGAGCGCCGCGTGTTTCACGGCGTTCGTCACCAGCTCGGAGACGATCAGCAGGAGCCCCTGGACGAGGTCGTCCGAGATGGGCACGCCCTGGCGGGCGAGCAGTTCCCGGACGGCGCGTCGCGCCTGCGGCACCGAGGCGTCGACTGCGGTGGCGGTGAACCGCCAGACCCCTTCGTAAGGCAGTGGCGCCGGCGGCCTCGGGGCCTCGGGTCCGTGCCCGCCGCCGTCAGGGCGTGGGTCGCTCCCGCGCCCTTGGTCGTCCATGGTCCGGTCGCCACCCTTGCGCTCGATTGTCACCACATGTCGAGTGTTGGTAACTCGACGCCGCACGCGGAGAACTGAACAGAAGTCAGCGTGTATCGACGACTTTCGGATCACTTGTGAGCGGGTCGGTCGGGCACAGGACAGCGACTTTTCGAGCTGCGTCGCTTTCGGAACTATTCGGGTTGTACGGGTTCGACGCCGGTCTCGCCCGCTTCCTCCCTCGGCCCCTCACTCTCCGTAAAGCGCCCGGAGGGCGAGTGGTTAGCATCCGGGGCATGGAGCCTCAGCTGCTGGACACCGTCGCCGACGGGATCGCGACCGTCGTCGTCCACCACCCCGCCAAGCGCAACGCCATGACGGCGGGGATGTGGCGGGCGCTGCCGCCGCTGCTGGACCGGCTGGCCGCAGACCCCCGGGTACGGGCACTGGTGCTGACCGGGGAGGGCGCAACCTTCTGCGCGGGGGCCGACATCTCCACGCTGCGGGGGTCCCCGGAAGAGGCCCAGCGACTGGCGGGCCTCGCCGAGGAGGCCCTCGCCGCCTTTCCCAAGCCGACCCTCGCGGCGATCCGGGGGCACTGCGTGGGCGGCGGGGCCCAGCTGGCGGCGGCCTGTGATCTGCGGTTCGCTCAGGAGGGGGCACTGTTCGGGATCACCCCGGCGAAGCTGGGGCTCGTCTATCCCGCCTCCTCCACCCGTAGGCTGGTGTCGCTGGTCGGGCCGAGCACCGCCAAGTACCTCCTGTTCTCCGGCGAGTTGATCGACACCGAGCGGGCGCTGCGCACGGGGCTCGTGGACGAGGTGCTGCGCGACGACGAACTCACCGATCGGGTCGAGGAGTTCACCCGGATCCTGGTCTCGCGTTCGCGGCTGACACAGGCGGCGGCCAAGGAGTTCGCGGACGGCCGCACCGACCGCGACGCCCACTGGGCCGAGCAGGCGCGCGGCAGCGGCGACGCCGCGGAGGGCGTCGCCGCGTTCCTGGAGCGCAGGCCGCCCCGGTTCACCTGGAGTTCCTGAGCTCCCACACCCCCGGCCTCACCGCAGGACGTGACGGCTGTTGTCGCGGAACCATTCGACGAGGTGGGCGGGGGCCTTCTCCGGTGCGCCCGCGTCGTACGGAGGTTGCGGGTCGTACTCCGTGGCCAGCTGGATCGCCCGGGCATGGTCGTCGCCCGCGATCCGGCCGAGCAGGGTCAGGCCCATGTCGATGCCGGAGGAGACTCCGGCCGCGGTGACGTACTTGCCGTCGAACACCACCCGCTCCCCCGTCGACTTCACGCCGAACCGCTCCAGCGCGTCGAGGGCCAGCCAGTGCGAGGTGGCGCGGCGGCCCTGCAACAGGCCCGCGGCGGCGAGCAGCAGGGAGCCGGTGCACACGGAGGTCGTCCAGGCGCTGGTGGCGTCCGCTGTGCGCAGCCAGCCCAGGAGGGCCTCGTTCTCCATCTGCGCGCTCTGGCCGGGTCCGCCGGGAACGATCACGATGTCGGGGTTCGGCACCTCGGCCAGGGTCTTGTCGGCGGTGATCGCCAGGGTTCCCTGGTCGGTGCGGACCGGGCCGGCCTCCTCCGCGACGAAAAGCAGTTCCGCGTCCGGGGCACGGCCGAGCGTCTCATAGGGGCCCACGGCGTCGAGGGCGGTGAAGCGGTCGAAGAGGACGATGGCGATCTGCATCGGGTTTCCTTTCAGCGGGTGAGGTCGGAGGCCGGGCGGAAGCGGCGGCGGTACTCCGCCGGGGAGGTGGCGAGGGCCTTCACGAAGGCGCGGCGCATGGCCTCGGCGGTGCCGTAGCCGCAGGTGCGGGAGATCTCCTCCACCCCGTCTGAGGTGTCCTCCAGGAGGCGGCGGGCGTGTTCGAGGCGGACCCGGTCGACGTACCGGCCCGGGGTCGTGCCCGTCTCGGTCCGGAAGGCGCGGGCGAAGTGGCGGGGTGAGAGCCGGGCGCGGGCGGCCAGGTGTTCGACGCTCAGGTCGTCGCCGGGGTGCTCGTTGATCCACCGCTGGACCTCGCGGAGCGGTTCCCGTTGCGCGGTCTGGGCGGCTAGCTGGGCGCTGAACTGGGCCTGGTTGCCCGGGCGGCGCAGAAAGACGACGAGATGACGGGCGATGGCGAGGGCGGTCTCACGGCCGATGTCCTCCTCGACGAGCGCGAGGGCGAGGTCGATGCCGGCGGTGACTCCGGCGGAGGTGGCGATGTGCCCGTCGCGGACGTAGATGGGGTCGGGGTCGACCTCGACCGCCGGGTGACGGCGGGCGAGGGTGTCGCAGTACGCCCAGTGGGTGGTCGCCCTGCGGCCGTCCAGGAGGCCCGCCTCGGCGAGCAGGACGGCGCCGGTGCAGACCGAGACCAGGCGCTCCGCGCGCGGACCGTGCTCGCGCAGCCAGTCGACGACCTCGGGAGCCGGGTGCCGCGTGCCCTGACCGCCCGGGACGAGCAGGGTGTGCGCGGCGGGGGCGGTGGCGAGGGTGTGGTCCGGTACGAGGGTGAGGCCGCTGGAGGTGCGTACGGGTGTGCCGTCCAGGGAGGCCGTGCTGATGCGGTAGGTCCCCGGAGTGTGCTGTTCCGCACCGGCGAAGACCTCCAGCGGGCCGGTGACGTCGAGGCTCTGCACGGCGTCGAAGAGGACGACCAGGACGGTTCGCATGCCTTCGATTCTTGGGTGGCCGGGTCATGACCGCAATGACGAGCACCCCACCTTTCCTGCCATCGGGGCAGGGGGCGGGACCGCCCTCCGCACCCGTACCAACCAGTCGGTAACCTGCGGGTATGACCTCTTCCCTGCCGGAGCGCGCCGGGCGGCGCTGCCACAGCCTCCTCAATCCGTTCCACTCCGCGCACTACTTCTCGACGGATCTCGGGCGGGAGCTGGCCGCCGTGGGGGTCGAGGACCCGAAGGCGGCGTACTTCGCCGTACGGGCCGCCGCCCTGGGCCGTGTCGGCGCGGGCGTCGTGACGGCGACGTTCTTCAACTTCCGTCACGAGCTGGTGGCGGAGCACGTGCCCGCCGTGTGGGAGACGGCGTCGCCGTCCGCGGTGCTGGCGGCCCGGGAGCGCGCTGTGGACGCCACGCTGCGACGGCTGCTCGGTGCGGAACGGCTCGCCTCCGTGGAGCTCGCCGAGGCGGCGGAGCTGGCGCTGCGCGCCACCGAGGCGTGTGTGCGGAGCGCACGCCCCCTGTACGCCGCGCACGCCGACCTCCCCGTACCCGAGCGCCCCCATCTCGCGCTCTGGCACGCGACCACGCTGCTGCGCGAGCACCGGGGCGACGGACATCTCACGGTGCTCCTCGACGCCGGTCTCGACCCGGTCGAGGCCCTGGCGAGCCACACCGCCACCGGGAAGGGCATGTCCCCGAAGTGGGCCGTCGCCACGCGCGGCTGGACGCGGGACGACTGGGACGCGGCGTGCGCCCGGCTGCGGGAGCGCGGGCTGCTCGACGCCGAGGGCGGGCTGACGGAGGCGGGCGTGGCTCTCCGCAGGGAGATCGAGGACGCGACGGACCGCCTGGACCTGGCCCCGTACGAGCATCTCGGCGCGGCAGGGGTGGCGCGGCTCACCGAGCTGATGACCGGCCTGGTGACGACGATGCTCGGCGCGGGGGCGTTCCCGACGGGGATGATCGGCAAGGGGTGAGGCCGGAGGACGCAGGCATGAACAGTGCCGGGCGCGGTACCCGATCGTTCCTGGCCCAGCCAGCCGGGAGACGAAAGGGGAAGTACGTGTTCCGTGCGATCGCAGACGTGTTGCGGCAGATCGGTGGGGCCATCGCGACGGTGGTCACGCTGCCGTTCCGGGCGGTGGCCCGGCTCTTCGGGGGCGCGTCGAGTTCGACGCGCCGCACCGGGCGGGCCCGCCGGGCCTGAGGGCGGCCAGGCCGACACATCAGGGGAGCCGGACGCGTGGTCGCGTCCGGCTCCCCCGCTGTACGGGTTCGCGCGTTTCCCTCCCTGAGCCCCCGCTGTCCGTGCCACCTGCCACAATTGCCGCGCAACCTCAGTGGAGAAGGCGGTACGGGAACGTGACGACACCCGGGTCCATCGAAGTACGGTCCATCGAAGGCAGGATCGCCGAGGAGCTCGGCGTACGGGAGCGGCAGGTCAAGGCCGCGGTGGAGCTGCTCGACGGCGGTTCGACCGTGCCCTTCATCGCCCGCTACCGCAAGGAAGCGACCGAGATGCTCGACGACGCGCAGCTGCGCACGCTCGAGGAGCGGCTGCGCTATCTGCGGGAGCTGGAGGAGCGCCGGACCGCGATCCTCGACTCGGTGCGCGAGCAGGGCAAGTTGACGCCCGAGGTCGAGGGGCGGATCCGCGGCGCCGAGACCAAGGCCCGTCTGGAGGACATCTACCTCCCCTTCAAGCCGAAGCGGCGCACCAAGGCGCAGATCGCCCGCGAGGCCGGTCTCGAACCGCTGGCCGAGGGCCTGCTCGGGGACCCGACCGTCGAGCCCCTGGCCGCCGCCGCGGCGTTCGTGGACGCCGAGAAGGGTGTGGCCGATCCGCAGGCCGCCCTGGACGGCGCGCGGGCGATCCTCACCGAGCGGTTCTCGGAGGACGCCGACCTGATCGGCGAGCTCCGCGAGCGCATGTGGGTACGGGGCAGGCTGGCCGCCAAGGTCAAGGACGGCAAGGAGGACGCGGGCGCCAAGTTCGCCGACTACTTCGACTTCGCCGAGCCGTTCACCGAGCTGCCCTCCCACCGCATCCTGGCGATGCTGCGCGGTGAGAAGGAGGACGTCCTCGATCTCGTCCTGGAGCCGGAGGAGCCCTCCGAGCAGCCCGGCCCCTCGTCGTACGAGGGGATCGTCGCGCATCGGTTCCAGATCGCCGACCGGGGCCGGCCCGGCGACAAGTGGCTGACGGACACGGTCCGTTGGGCCTGGCGGACCCGCATCCTCGTCCACCTCGGCATCGACCTCAGGCTGCGGCTGCGGACGGCCGCCGAGGACGAGGCGGTGAACGTGTTCGCGGCGAACCTGCGCGATCTGCTCCTCGCCGCCCCGGCCGGTACGCGCGCGACGCTGGGCCTGGACCCCGGCTTCCGTACGGGTGTGAAGGTCGCCGTGGTGGACGCCACCGGCAAGGTCGTCGCCACCGACGTGATCTATCCGCACGTCCCGGCCAACAAGTGGGACGAGGCCATCGCCAAGCTGGCGCGCCTGGCCGGGGAGCACGCGGTCGAGCTCGTCGCGATCGGCAACGGCACGGCCTCCCGGGAGACCGACAAGCTCGCCGGTGAACTGATCACCAAGCACCCGGAGTTGAAGCTCACCAAGGTGATGGTGTCCGAGGCGGGCGCGTCCGTGTACTCGGCGTCGGCGTTCGCCTCGCAGGAGCTGCCCGGGATGGACGTCTCCCTGCGGGGCGCCGTGTCGATCGCGCGCCGTCTGCAGGACCCGCTTGCCGAGCTGGTCAAGATCGACCCCAAGTCGATCGGTGTCGGGCAGTACCAGCACGACCTGTCCGAGGTGAAGCTCTCCCGTTCGCTGGACGCGGTGGTGGAGGACTGTGTGAACGGCGTGGGCGTGGACGTGAACACGGCCTCCGCGCCACTGCTGGCCCGGGTCTCCGGCATCTCCTCCGGGCTCGCCGAGAACATCGTGGCCCACCGTGACGCCAACGGCCCCTTCACCTCGCGTTCCGAGCTCAAGGGTGTGGCGCGGCTGGGTCCCAAGGCGTACGAGCAGTGCGCGGGCTTCCTGCGCATCCGGGGCGGCGACCCGCTGGACGCGTCCAGCGTGCACCCGGAGGCCTACCCCGTCGTCCGGCGGATGGTGAAGACCTCAGGGCAGGAGGTGGCGGCGCTCATCGGCAACACGGGGGTCCTGCGGTCGCTCAGGCCGGCGGACTTCGTGGACGAGACGTTCGGTCTGCCGACCGTGTCGGACATCCTGAAGGAGCTGGAGAAGCCGGGGCGGGATCCTCGGCCGGCCTTCAAGACGGCCACCTTCAAGGAAGGCGTCGAGAAGATCTCCGACCTGGAGTCCGGGATGGTGCTGGAGGGCGTCGTGACGAACGTCGCCGCCTTCGGGGCGTTCATCGACGTCGGTGTCCACCAGGACGGGCTGGCGCACGTCTCAGCGCTGTCCCGGACGTTCGTGAAGGATCCGCGGGACGTGGTCAAGCCCGGGGACATCGTGAAGGTGAAGGTGCTCGACGTCGACATTCCGCGGAAGCGGATTTCGCTGACGCTGCGGTTGGACGACGAGGCGGCGCCGAAGGGTTCAGCCGGGCAGTCCGGAGGGGGTGCTCGGCAGCAGCGGGGTTCCCGTGGGGGGCAGGCGCCTCGGCAGCAGGGG